>NZ_BBUX01000002.1:0-282334 GCF_000974725.1 Methylobacterium sp. ME121 | reverse complement strand
GAGCGGAAGGACAGCCGGTCGCGCCTGCGGCTCGCCTGACCGGGCGGGCCGCACCGGCCCCTCGAGAAGCGGGCGGCCGCCGGAGGCCGCCCGCGTCCCGGTCGCGTGACGCCGCGGGCCCCGGGCGTCTTGCCGGCGCGCGCGATCCTCCGCATACCGCGGCACGGGGTGAGGGCGCGCCGCGCCCTCCGGACCCCGCCGGTATGCCTGTCGCACCGCGCCGACACGGGGACGAACGAGCGGATGACCTCCGAGAAACTGCGCCTGGGCGTCAACATCGATCACGTCGCGACCGTCCGCAACGCCCGCGGCGGCGACTACCCGGACCCGGTGCGCGCGGCCCTGCTCGCCGTCGAGGCGGGCGCCGACGGGATCACCGCGCATCTCCGCGAGGACCGGCGCCACATCCGCGACACCGACATCGCGGCGCTCAAGCGCGGCCTGTCCGTGCCGCTCAACTTCGAGATGGCCGCCACCGACGAGATGGTGGCGATCGCGCTGGACACCCGCCCGCACGCCGCCTGCCTCGTCCCGGAGAAGCGCGAGGAGCGCACCACCGAGGGCGGCCTCGACATCGTCGGCGGCCGGGAGCACCTGGCGCCGCGCATCCGGGCCCTCGCGGAGGCCGGCATCCGCGTCTCGCTGTTCGTCGAGCCCGAGCCCGCGATCATGGACGCCGCCCGCGCCCTCGGGGCGCCGGTGGTCGAGCTGCACACCGGCAGCTACTGCGAGGCGGCTCTGGAGGACGACGACGCCCGGACCGCGCGCGAGCTCGCCCGCATCCGGCGCGCGGCGGAGCACGGCGCCGGCCTCGGCCTCGAGATCCACGCGGGCCACGGGCTCACCCTCGGCAGCGTCGGCCCGGTGGCGGCCCTGCCGCAGATCCGGGAGCTGAACATCGGCCATTCCCTGATCGCCGACGCGATCTTCGTGGGACTCGACCGGGCGGTGCGCGACATGCGGGCCGCCATGGACCGGGCGCGGCACCCATGATCGTCGGGATCGGCTCGGATCTCTGCGACATCCGCCGGATCGCCCGGACCCTGGAGCGGCACGGCGCGCGCTTCACCCACCGGGTCTTCACCGACGGAGAGCGGGCCCGCTGCGACCGGCGGGCCGCCCGCGCCGAGGGCTACGCCCGCCGCTTCGCCGCCAAGGAAGCCTGCGCCAAGGCCCTCGGCACCGGCATCAGCGCCGGCGTCTTCTGGCGCGACATGGAGGTGGTGAACCTGCCCTCCGGCCAGCCGACCCTGCGGCTCGCGGGCGGTGCGGCGGAGCGGCTCGCGGAACTGCTGCCGGCGGGGCACGCGGCGCGCCTGCACGTGAGCCTCACGGACGATCCGCCGATGGCGCAGGCCTTCGTGATCATCGAGGCCTTGCCGGTCTCTGTCGCCGGTTGAGGCCGGCGTCGCGGATTAGCCAGCGGCGGTCGCGCGTTGCGGGGGGCTCGCGCATGGTCTAGACCGCCGGACACGGCGGACACGATTGCGGCGCATTCCTCGGGACAACCGCACATCAGGCCGCGCGCGGCGGGGCCGCGCCCCGCTGAGCGCGGGCGATGCACCTCAACCGAAGACGGAACGCGCGCGTGGATTACGACGGCAAGCCGCTCAGGAAACCTGCCGAGACCGGCACCTGGGCCAGCATCCGCGAGACGCTGAAGGTCGGCATCCAGGCGCTGCTGATCGCCCTGGTGGTGCGGACGCTCCTGTTCCAGCCGTTCAACATCCCTTCGGGCTCGCTGGTGCCGACGCTGCTGATCGGTGACTACCTGTTCGTGTCGAAATATTCCTACGGCTATTCCAAGTACTCGCTGCCTCTCTCGGAATACATTCCGATCCAGGCCGACGGCCGGATCTGGGGAGCCGACCCGAAGCGCGGCGACATCGCGGTGTTCAAGCTGCCCAAGGACAACTCGACCGACTACATCAAGCGCGTGATCGGCCTGCCGGGCGACAAGATCCAGATGATCGACGGCGTGCTCAACATCAACGGCAAGGCGGTCAAGCGCGAGCGGATCGCCGACTACGAGACCACCGACCCCTACGGCCAGCCGACCAAGGTGCCCCAGTACCTGGAGACCCTGCCCAACGGCGTGGTCCACCGGGTGATCGAGCGCGACGGCGACAACGGATTCTGGGACAAGACCGAGCTGTACACGGTCCCGCCCGGTCACTTTTTCATGATGGGCGACAACCGCGACAACTCCACCGATTCGCGCGATCTCGCCAATGTCGGCTACGTGCCCTTCGCCAACCTGGTCGGGCGCGCCGAGATGATCTTCTTCTCGATCGACGAGGGCACGCCGGCGTGGCAGGTCTGGAACTGGCCGGCCCACGTGCGCTGGTCGCGCCTGTTCACGACGATCCATTGACCGGCCCGGACTTGGACGACGCCGCGCAGCCCCGGGCGAACGCCCGATCCCGGCGGGCCCACAAGCCGCGCCCGCCCCTGACCGCCCTCGAGGAGCGGATCGGGCACAGCTTCGGCGATCAGGACCTGCTCACCCGCGCGCTGACCCACACCAGCAAGGCGAGCGGCCGGGGCGGCAGCTACCAGCGCCTGGAATTCCTCGGCGACCGGGTGCTCGGGCTCGCGGTCGCCGACCGGCTCTACGGCGCCTTCCCGGAGGCCGACGAGGGCGACCTCTCCCGGCGCCTCGCCGCCCTCGTCCGGCGCGAGACCTGCGCGGCCGTGGCCGCCTCCTGGGAGGTCGGCCCGCACCTGATTCTCGGCCAGGGCGAGGTCATGGGCGGCGGCCGGCGCAACCAGACGATCCTCGCCGACGTCTGCGAGGCGATCCTGGGCGCGATCTACCTCGACGCCGGGTTCGACGCCGCCCGGGCGGTGGTCGAGACCCATTTCCGCCCCGGCGAGCCGACCGCGGCGGCCCGGGGCCGCGACGCCAAATCCGCCTTGCAGGAATGGGCCATGGGCCGCAGCCTGCCGATCCCCACCTACGCGGTGGTGGAGCGCACCGGTCCCGACCACGCGCCCCGGTTCCGCATCGCCGTGCAGGTCGAGGGCCTCGAGCCCGGCCTCGGTGACGGCACGTCGAAGCGGATCGCCGAGCAGGCCGCCGCCCGGGCGCTGATGGAGCGGGAGGGAATCGGGGCCTCCGCGGATGCGGAGCCGACGGAGACAGCATGAGCGCGCACGAGCAGGACGATCACGACGAGCGGGACGGGCCCGACAGCGCGCCGGCCCGGGAGCCCGCGCGCGACCCGTCCACCCTTCCCGGCACGCCCGCCGACGCGCGGGCCGGCTTCGTGGCGCTGATCGGCGTGCCGAATGCCGGCAAGTCGACCCTGCTCAACAACCTCGTCGGCACCAAGGTCTCGATCGTCTCGCGCAAGGTGCAGACGACCCGGGCCCTGGTGCGGGGCATCCTCATCGAGGGGTCGGCCCAGGTCGTCCTGGTCGACACCCCCGGCATCTTCGCGCCCAAGCGCCGCCTCGACCGCGCGATGGTGCACTCGGCCTGGAGCGGCGCCGCCGACGCCGACGCCGTCTGCCTGCTGGTCGACGCGCGCAAGGGCGTCGACGCGGAGGTGGAGGCGGTGCTCGGCCGGCTCGGCGAGGTGAAGCGCGAGAAGCTGCTGATCCTCAACAAGATCGACCTGATCCCGCGCGAGCGGCTCCTCGATCTCGCCGCGAAGCTCAACGCCGCCGCGCCCTTCGCCGAGACCTTCATGATCTCGGCGCTGAACGGCGACGGCGTCGCCGACCTGCGCCGGGCGCTGGCCGCCCGCATGCCGCCGGGGCCCTGGCTCTATCCGGAGGATCAGGTCTCGGACGCGCCCCTGCGCATGCTCGCCGCCGAGATCACCCGCGAGAAGATCTACGACCGGCTGCACGAGGAGCTGCCCTACCGCTCCACGGTGGAGACCGACCAGTGGCAGATCCGGCCCGACGGCTCCGTGCGGATCGAGCAGACGATCTTCGTCGAGCGGGAGAGCCAGCGCTCGATCGTGCTCGGCAAGGGCGGCCAGACCATCCGGTCGATCGGGCAGGCGGCCCGGATCGAGATCGCCGAGGCGGCCGACGCCAAGGTCCACCTGTTCCTGCACGTGAAGGTGCGGGAGAACTGGGCCGACGATCCGGCCCGCTACCGCGAGATGGGCCTGGAATTCCCGCGAGGCTGACGCGCCGGGTCGCGCGCGGGAGGCTGGGCTTCCCGGCGGGTTCCGGTATAAACGCGGTGTTCCCCCCGGATGAACCGAGTCGGGCGCGGGTTTACCCCGCTCCGCCGCGGATTCGCGTTCCGGATTCGGCACTCCAAATCCCGAATTGTCTATGCGCCATGCCGTCTACGGCCTGCCGCCGGTGGACCTCGCCGAGGTCCCGGGCGACGCCGTCCAGCTCTCCCCGTTGATTCCCGGCGCCGCGCGGCTGGAGGACCTGTCCGAGAACAGCCTCGACGCGGCCACCGTGCTGGCGCCGCCCGGAACGGTCGAGCGGCGCTACGTGCTGGCCCAGGTGCTGCGCGCCCTCGGGCCCGGCGGCCGCATGGTCGCCTTGGCGCCCAAGGATCGCGGCGGAACCCGCCTGGCCAAGGAACTGACGACCTTCGGCTGCGCCGCCGCCGACCAGCCGCGCCGGCATCACCGGATCTGCACGGCGGAGCGCCCGACCGACCTCGCCGGCGTCGCCGAGGCGATCGACGAGGGCGGCCCGCGCCACGTCGACAACCTCGCCCTGTGCACGCAGCCCGGCATCTTCTCGTGGGACCGGCTCGATCCCGGCACGGCGCTGCTCCTGGCGAACCTCCCCGCCCTCAAGGGCCGCGGCGCCGATTTCGGCTGCGGCCTCGGGATCCTGTCGCGGGCCGTCCTGGGGTCCGAGGCCGTGACCGCCCTGACCCTGCTGGAGATCGATCGGCGCGCCGTCGAGATGGCGCGCCGCAACGTCGCCGATCCGCGCGCGACGATCCTCTGGGCCGATATCCGCGCGTCCGGCGCGGTGCCGGAAAACCTCGACTTCGTCGTCACGAACCCGCCGTTCCACGAGGGCGGGAGCGAGGATCAGGCGCTCGGCCGGGCGTTCATCGCGCGGGCGGCCGAGGCCCTGCGCCCCGGGGGGGCGCTGTGGCTCGTGGCCAACGCGCACCTGCCCTACGAGGCGAGCCTGCGCGAGGCGTTCCGGCACGTCGCGGTGGCCGTCCAGGCGAACGGCTACCGGGTCTACGAGGCCCGCCGGTGAGGGCGCCGCTTCCATGAGCGCGGCGAGATCCGTCCGCCTGGACAAGCTCCTCGCCAATCTCGGCTACGGCTCGCGCCGCGAGATCCAGGCCCTCGCCCGCGCCGGCGCGATCCGCCTCGACGGGGCTGAACTCGCGGATGCCGGCGACCGGGTCGCCCTCGCGCCGGACCTGCCGGAGCGCCTCACCGTCGACGGCGAATCCCTCGACCCGCTCCCCGGCCTGTGCCTGATGCTGCACAAGCCGCTGGGCGTGACCTGCTCGCACAAGGAGGCCGGCCCGCTGGTCTACGGGCTCCTCCCCGAGCGCTGGCGCCGCCGCGACCCGCCGCTCTCCACGGTGGGACGCCTCGACAAGGAGACCTCGGGCCTGCTGCTGCTGACCGACGACGGGGCGCTGCTGCACCGGATCATCAGCCCGAAGGCGCAGGTGGCGAAGCGCTACCGCGTGACCCTCGACCGGCCGCTGACCGGCCGCGAGGCGGAGGTGTTCGCCGCGGGCACGCTCGTCCTGGAGGGCGAGGAGCGCCCGCTCCTGCCGGTGCGGCTCGACGTCGAGGACGCGACCCGCTGCGCGGTGACCCTGACGGAGGGCCGGTACCACCAGGTCCGCCGGATGTTCGCGGCCGTCGGCAACCACGTCGCGGCGCTGCACCGGGACCGGGTCGGCGGCCTCGCTCTGCCGGCGGACCTGCCGGCGGGCGCGCACCGGGTGATGACGGCCGAGGACGTGGCGGCGGTGTTCGCGGGCGGGTGATCCGGGCTGCGCGCCTGTCAGTGCAGAGCCCGGGCGAGGGCGACGACCGCGCCGATGACAGCGAGTGTCTGGAAGCCGATCGAGCCCGCCACCCAGCGCACGATTTCGGACCGCGTATCCGCCAGCTCGACGCGCGGATCCGCCTTCGTGACGCGATCGCCCTGCAGCGCTTCCGCCATGGCATCGGCCAAGCCCTCCGCCTGTTCCGGAGACAGCTTGGCTCTCTCCCGGAGAGTCCGGGCGAATGTCAGGGTGTCGAAGGCGACCGCCGCCACGGTCCGAACTGTCGCGAGGCGCGCCCGCGCGGTGCAAGCGCTCTGAACCCAGGCTGTGATCGAGGGATGGCCCGCGCCGCCCCGCCGCTTCTTGCCTTCGGACCCGCCCTCTGCTAAGCGCCCGCCCATCCCACACGCGGAGCCGGCCTCATGCCTGAATGAGGCGTTTCCGGTGGTCGTCCGAGATCTCGGCCGGCCGCATCCCTCCGCGGCGGATATAACCGGAGAGCACAAAGACATGGCCGTCGATTTCTCTATGCGTCAGCTCCTCGAGGCGGGCGCACATTTCGGTCACCAGGCGCACCGCTGGAACCCGAAGATGCAGCCGTACATCTTCGGTACGCGCAACAACATCCACATCATCGACCTCGCCCAGACCGTGCCGGCGATGCACCAGGCGCTGCAGGCGGTGAGCGACACCGTCGCCAAGGGCGGCCGCGTGCTGTTCGTCGGCACCAAGCGCCAGGCGGCCGACACGATCGCCGAGGCGGCCAAGCGGTCGGCCCAGTACTACGTCAACTCCCGCTGGCTGGGCGGCATGCTCACCAACTGGAAGACCATCTCGGGCTCGATCTCGCGCCTGCGCAAGGTCACCGAGACGCTGGAGACCGGCGGCCCGGGCCTGACCAAGAAGGAGCGCCTGATGCTCTCCCGCGAGAAGGAGAAGCTCGAGAAGGCGCTCGGTGGCATCAAGGACATGGGCGGCGTGCCGGACCTGCTGTTCGTGATCGACACCAACAAGGAGCAGCTGGCGATCAAGGAGGCGAACCGCCTCGGCATCCCGGTCGCCGCCATCGTCGACACCAACTGCAACCCGGACGGCATCAGCTACATCGTCCCGGCCAACGACGACGCCGGCCGCGCGATCGCGCTGTACTGCGACCTGATCGCCAAGGCCGCCATCGACGGCATCTCGCGCGCCCAGGGCTCGTCGGGCATGGATCTCGGCGCCTCCGAGGAGCCGATGGCCGAGGAGCTGCCGGCGAACGACGACGCGGCCGTCACGGTCGAGTCCGACGCCCTCGACCCGGCCGACGTGGCGATGCTCGCCGAGTCGACCGAGCACTTCGAGCTGCTCGCCGCCCCGCGCGGCGCGCCGGACGACCTGACCAAGCTGAACGGCGCCGGCCCGCAGATCGTGCAGAAGCTCAACGACGCCGGCATCTACCACTACTGGCAGCTCGCCGCGATGACCCCCGAGGACGTCGCCAAGGTCGATGCCGACCTGAAGCTCAACGGCCGCATCGACCGCGATTCGTGGGTCTCCCAGGCCCGCGGCTTCGTCGAGGCCGCCGCCGCGGCCTGATCCAACGGGGCTTCGCGGCGGCACCGTCATCGGGCCGTCGCGAATCCAGGCATACCGGGCCCGGCCGCTCACCCGCGCGCCGGGCCTCTCGCATCCAGACCACACGAAAGGGACCGCCATGGCCAACATCACCGCCGCGATGGTGAAGGAGCTCCGGGAGAAGACCGGCGCCGGCATGATGGACTGCAAGGGCGCGCTCAACGAGACGCAGGGCGACATCGAGGCCGCCGTCGACTGGCTGCGCAAGAAGGGTCTCGCCAAGGCCGCCAAGAAGGCCGGCCGCGTCGCCGCCGAGGGCCTCGTCGCCGTCGAGTCCGCCGGCCACCACGCCGCCGTGGTCGAGGTGAACTCCGAGACCGACTTCGTCGCCCGCAACGACGCCTTCCAGGCCTTCGCCCGCGAAGCCGCCAAGATCGCCCTGAACACCGACGGCACGCTGGAGGGGCTCCAGACCGCCCACTTCCCGGGCGCCACCGAGACCGTCTCGGAGAAGCTGCAGGCCCTGATCGCCACCATCGGCGAGAACATGAACCTGCGCCGGGTCACCAAGCTCGAGGTCAAGAAGGGCGTCATCGCCTCCTACGTGCACAACCAGATCTCCGAGGGCCTCGGCAAGATCGGCGTGCTCGTGGCGCTCGAGTCCGAGGGCGACGTCGACGCGCTCTCGGCGCTGGGCCGCCAGATCGCCATGCACATCGCGGCGACCAACCCGGTGGCGCTGGACGCCTCGGGCGTCGACGCCGCCACGGTGGAGCGCGAGTCGAACATCCTGCGCGAGAAGAACGCCGGCAAGCCGGACCACGTCCTCGCCAAGATCATCGAGAGCGGCCTGAAGAGCTACTACAAGGAGGTCACCCTCCTGGAGCAGCCCTTCGTGCACGACGGCTCCAAGACGGTGAGCCAGGTCCTCAAGGAGGCCGGCTCCAAGGTCGGCGGCCCCGTGACCCTGACGGGCTTCGTCCGCTACGCGCTGGGCGACGGCATCGAGAAGGAAGAGGGTCCGGACTTCGCCACCGAGGTCGCCCAGCAGGCCGGCCGCGCCTGAGATCGAGCGCGAGCGCCCGGCCTGCCGGGCTCGCCCGTGACCAGCCCCGTCCGGCACGAGCCGGGCGGGGCTTCTCGTTTCCGGAGTCGCGGGATCGATCCACGCCGGGCCGTGTTGCGCCGCACGCCCCGCCTCGCGGCGCCGCGCTACGTTCCCGGCATGGCTCTGAAACCCTTCTCCTACCTCATGATCGGCGTGTTCGCGTCCGGTCTCGTCATGACCGTCTTCGGCGCCGTCGGCGTTCTGGCCGGCAGCTGAGAGCCGGCGCAGCGCGCTCCGGATTCGGACCGCGCCGGCGGCGCAGACGTCCTCCCCGGGCGACCGTCTCTCGCACGTCGCTCGCGCGCCGGTAGCATTTCGGCCCACGATCCCCGCCGTATCGGTGCCGGGCCTCTCGACGGCGCTCGGGCGGTTGACGTAGAAGCCTCCCCGCTTGCGCGATGCGGGATGGAGCCGGGGGCCCAGATGCCGGAGACGACGCCGTTTCGCCGTATCCTCGTGAAGCTGTCGGGCGAGGCGCTCGCCGCTCCGGACGGCTACTGGTTGCATCCGCCGACCCTGGCGGCGCTCGCCGAGGACATCGCCCGCACGATCGAGGCGGGTGCCGAGATCGCCATCGTGGTGGGCGGCGGCAACATGATCCGCGGGGCGCGGATCTCCGCGGCCGGCTGGATCGACCGGGCGACCGGGGATTCCCTCGGCATGATGGCCACGGTGATGAACTCGCTGGCGATCGAGACGGCGCTCAACGCCGCGGGCGTCCAGGCGCGGACCATGTCGGCGGTGTCGATGCCGACCATCTGCGAGACCTACGCCCGCCAGCCGGCGCTGCACCATCTGGACAAGGGCCAGGTTGTCGTCCTCGCCGGCGGCACCGGCAACCCGTTCTTCACCACCGACACCGCCGCGGTGCTGCGCGCCGCCGAGCTGCGCTGCGACGCGGTTCTCAAGGCGACGCAGGTGGACGGCGTCTACTCGGCGGATCCGAAGAAGGATCCGAGCGCCACGCGCTACGACCGCATCACCCACGACGAGGCGATCGCCCGCGACCTCAAGGTGATGGACACCGCCGCCTTCGCGCTGGCCCGGGAGAGCCGCCTGTCGATCGTGGTCGGCTCGCTCCACCCGCCGAGCTCGATCGCCGCGATCCTGTCGGGCGACGCGCCCTCGACCCTCGTGGCGCCCTGACACGCGGCACGATCGGGGTCGCGACCGTTTGCGGCCCTGAAAAAATTCGTCCATTGAGGCCGCGACTGCCCGCGCCGGGCTCAAGACCACGTCAGACGTCTCGGGACGACCCTCATGGCCACACCGGAATTCGATCTCAACGACATCAAGCGCCGCATGCAGGGCGCCGTCGCCTCGCTCTCGAAGGATCTCGGCTCGCTGCGCACCGGGCGCGCCACGCCGTCGCTCCTCGACCCGATCCAGGTCGACGCCTACGGCTCGATGATGCCGATGGCCCAGGTCGCCACCGTCAGCGTGCCGGAGCCCCGGCTCCTGTCGATCTCGGTCTGGGACCGCAGCATGGTCACGGCCGTCGAGAAAGCGATCCGCGAATCCGACCTCGGCCTCAACCCGCAGACCGAGGGGCAGACCATCCGGCTCCGCATCCCCGAGATGAACGAGCAGCGCCGCAAGGAGATGGTCAAGGTCGCCCACAAGTACACCGAGGAGGCTCGCGTCGCCGTGCGCCACGTGCGCCGGGACGGCCTCGACCACCTCAAGAAGCTCCTGAAGGACAGCGCCATCTCGGAGGATGACGAGAAGCGTCAGGCCACCGACGTGCAGAAGGCGACCGACCAGTACATCGCCGAGATCGACGGCGTGCTGGCCTCCAAGGAGAAGGAGATCATGCAGGTCTGAGGCGCGGGACGGGACGCGCGTGACCTCCGCCGCCGCACCGGCCGCGCGTCCCTCGGGGCGGCGCGAGCTGTGGCTGCGCGTCGCCTCGGGCCTCGTGCTCGGGGCCGGCGTGCTGGCCGCGCTGGTCTATGGCGGCTGGCCCTTCGCGGGGATCTGGCTCGCCGCCGGCATCGTCGGCTTCGCCGAGTGGATGGTGATGAGCCGCACGGAGCCCCGCGAGGTGTTGATCGCGCTGGGCGCGGCGACGCTCGGCGCCCTGCTGCTCTGCCAGCGCGGCGGCGCCCCGACGCCGGCCTGCCTCGCGGTCCTGCTGCTCGGCGCCGCGGCCTGCGCCACGGTGGCGCGGACCGGCCGGGGCCGGCTCCGCGCCTTCCTCGGGGTGCTCGGCGCGGCGGCGATCGCGGCGGTGCCGGTGGCCCTGCGCGACGATCCCGCCATCGGCCTCGTCGGGCCGGCCTGGATGTTTGCGGTGGTCTGGTCCACCGACATCGCGGCCTACTTCGCCGGTCGGAAGATCGGCGGCCCCAAGCTGATGCCGCGGGTCTCACCCAACAAGACGTGGTCGGGCGCCCTCGGCGGCCTCGTCGGCGCGGTCGCCGCCGGGACGCTGGTCCCGGTGGTCGCCGACCTCGCCGGCACGACCCTGCCCAGCGCCGCCTCCCTCCCGGTGGTGGCGGGCGTGAGCGCGCTGGCCTCGGTCCTGAGTCAGGCGGGCGACCTGATCGAATCCGGCCTGAAGCGCCGCTACGGCGTCAAGGATTCGGGGAAGATCATCCCCGGCCACGGCGGCGTCATGGACAGGCTCGACGGATTCTTCGCGGTCGCCGTGCTGGCGGCTGTCTATCTCGCCCTGCGCGGCGGCGGTCTGATCCCGTGACGATGAGGGAGTTGAACCCGTGACCCAGGTCGTCACCGTCTTCGGCGCCACCGGCTCGATCGGCCGCTCCACCGCCGACCTCCTGGCCCAGCACGCCGACCGGTTCCGCGTCGGCGCCCTGGTGGGCGGCAAGGATCCCGTCGCCCTGGCCAAGGTCGCCCGCGAGCTCAACGCCTCCTTCGCGGCGCTCGCCGACGAGGCCGCGGGCCCTGCGCTGGCCGAGGCCCTGTCGGGCTCCGGCATCCCGAGCGGGGCGGGGGAGGCGGCCGTCATGGAGGCCGCCGCCCGCGACGCCGACATCGTCGTGGCGGCCGTGAGCGGGGCGGCCGGGCTGAGATCGACCCACGCCGCCCTGCGCCTGGGCCGCACGGTCGCGCTGGCCAACAAGGAGAGCCTCGTCTGCGCCGGCGACGCGTTCATGCGCGACGCCGCCCGCTACGGCGCCACGATCCTCCCGATGGATTCCGAGCACGACGCCCTGAGCCAGGCGCTGGCCGGCCGGCCACTCGCCGACGTCCGCACCATGATGATCACGGCCTCGGGCGGCCCGTTCCGGACCTGGACCCGCGAGCGGATCGCCGCCGCCTCCGCGGCCGAGGCCGCCGCCCATCCGACGTGGTCGATGGGGATGAAGATCAACATCGATTCGGCGAGCCTGATGAACAAGGGGCTCGAGCTGATCGAGGCGCACCACCTGTTCGGCATCGAGCCCGAGCGGCTCGACGTCGTGGTGCACCCGCAATCGGTGATCCACGGGATGGTCTACTGGCTGGACGGCGCCGTGACCGCCGAGCTGGCGCTGCCCGACATGCGCGTGCCGATCTCGCACTGCCTCGGCCTCGGTGACCGGCTCACGATCCAGCGGGGCCGGCCCCTCGACCTCGTGAAGCTCGGATCGCTCACCTTCGAGGCCGCGGACGAGGCGCGCTTCCCGTGCCTGCGGATCGCCCGCGCGGCGCTGGCGGCGGGCGGTGCGGCGCCGACCGTGATGAACGCGGCCAACGAGATCGCGGTGGCGGCCTTCATCGCCGGCCGGATCGGCTTCTACGGGATCAGCGATCTGGTCGAGCGCGCCTGCGCGCACTTCGCCGGCCGGTACCGGACCGCGCCCGCCGACGTCGACGAGGCGCTCGCCATCGATGCCCACGTGCGGATCTGGAGCGCCGAGGCCCTGCCGGAGCTGCGCGCCGCCGGCTAAACCCGGTCATTGCGAGCGCGGCGAAGCAACCCAGGTCGGCGCAACATTCTGCGAGCGTCGCGCCGCTGGATCGCTTCGCCGCGCTCGCAACGACGTTTCCCGCCTGAGCTGCGCCTCAGCGCGCGGGGCCGTACCCGGCCAGGAACACCCGGACTGCCTCGTCGACCTGATGGCGCATCTCGGCCTCGCCGGCGATGCCGCCCGCCGCGAACAGCAGGCGGGTCAGCAGACCCGCCTGGCAGAGATGCAGGAAGTGCCGGGCCGCGAGCTCGGTGTCGGCGATCGTCAGGCGCCCCGCCTGGACCTGCGCGTCGAGGTAGCGCGAGAGGCGCTCGACGCCGCGGGCCGGACCGGCCTGATAGTAGACCTGCCCGAAGCGCGGAAACTTCTCGCTCGCGCCGATGACCATGCGGACCAGCGAGACGTGCGCCGGCCGGCACATCTCGGTCAGGAAGCTGCTTCCGAGCCGCGTCAGGACGCCCGGCACGTCGGGATCGTCCGCGTCCAGGGTGAACAGGGCCTCGGCGAGGCTGGCCTTCTCCTGGATCGCCAGCGCCTCGAACAGGTCCTCCTTGTTCTCGAAGTAGACGTAGAGCGTGCCCTTCGAGACCCCGGCCGCCCGGGCGATCTCGCCCATGCTGGCCCCGTCGAACCCCGCCGCCAGGAACACCGTCCGCGCGCCCTCGAGGATCTGCTGCCGCTTGTCGCCCTCGTGCTGGGCCTGACCCCGCTCCAGCGCCGCACCCTGAGCCATCATCCCGCTCCGCACCGTGACACCGTCACGCTTGACCGAACCGTTCGGTCAAAATAACCTGCGGCTTCTTCGGGGGCGCGTCAAGTCGTGCCTGGTTATTGACCGAACGGTTCGGTCATCGATTTCGAGGCGCTGATATGTCCCTTCGCGAGGACGCCGATCGGCCGAGTTCCGGTCTCGAGACGGGTATTGAGACCGGTATTGAGACCCGAATCGAGGCCGGGGACGAGGCGCGCGCCGAGCGCACCGCGCCGGCCGCCGCCGCGGCGTCCCTGCCGACGCCCGTGCCGGTCGAGGCGCCGCCCGCGCGCAAGCGCTCCATGAGGCGGCTCGTCCTGCTCGGACTGCTGACGGCCGCCCTGGGCGGCGGCGCGTATCAGGGGTGGCAGTGGTGGACCGTCGGGCGGTTCTTCGTCTCGACCGACGACGCCTACGTCCAGGCCGACATCTCGGTCCTCGCGGCCAAGATCCCGGGCTATCTCCAGTCGGTCCCGGTGGTGAACGGCCTCGCGGTGAGGAAGGGCGACGTCATCGCCAAGCTCGACGACGGCGACTACCGCCTCGCGCTGCAGGCGGCGCAGGACAAGCTCGCCACCCAGGAGAGCACGATCGCGCGGATCGGCCGGCAGGCCGAGGCGGCGCAGGCCCAGGTCGCCCAGGCCGCCGCGCAGCTCGACGCGACCCGCGCCGACGCCGTCCGCGCCCAGGCCGACTTCGCCCGGTCGACGCAGATGCAGGCGGATTACGTGGCCAAGTCGCGCATCGACCAGACCCGCGCCGACCGCGACCGCACCGAGGCCTCCGTGAAGGCCATGGAGGCGGGCCTCCTCGCGGCCCGCGCCAACGTGGACGTGCTCCAGGCGCAGAAGCGCGAGGCGGAGAGCCTCGCGGCGGAGCTGCGCACCGCCGTCGACCGGGCCCGGCGCGACCTCGACTTCACGGTCATCCGCGCGCCCTTCGACGGTGTGGTCGGCAACAAGGCCGTCGAGGCCGGCGCCTATGTCGGGCCCGGCACGCGGGTCGCCGCGCTGGTCCCGCTCCAGAGCGTCCGGATCGACGCGAACTTCAAGGAGACCCAGGTCGAGCGCATGCGTCCCGGACAGCCGGTGACCGTGACGGTCGACGCCTATCCGGACCGTGAGATCCACGCCGTGGTGGAATCGTTCTCGCCGGCCTCCGGCTCGGTCTTCAGCCTGCTGCCGCCCGACAACGCCACCGGCAACTTCACCAAGATCGTCCAGCGCCTGCCGGTCCGGGTGCGCGTGCCCGAGGAGGTCGCCCGGGAGGGCCTGCTGCGGCCGGGCCTGTCGGCGGTGGTGCGGGTCGACACCCGCACCGGCGCGGACCGCTCCGTCCTCGACCGCGCCTCCGCGCCGCGGCCGGTCAGCACCGCGAGCCGCTGAGACCGGCGATGGCCGCCAGCGCCGCCCTCGCGCCCGGCGCGCCGACCCGCGCCGCCGAGCCGCCCCTCGACCGCCGCCGCATGGTGGCGTTCGTCTGCATGGTCTTCGGCATGTTCATGGCGATCCTGGACATCCAGATCGTCTCGGCCTCCCTGAACGAGATCCAGGCCGGGCTCTCGGCCTCCGGCGACGAGATCCCCTGGGTCCAGACCAGCTACCTGATTGCCGAGGTCATCTCGATCCCGCTCTCCGGCACCCTGTCGCGGGTGCTCTCGACGCGCTGGATGTTCGCCATCTCGGCGGGCGGCTTCACCCTGATGAGCCTGATGTGCGCCACCTCCTCGTCGATCGGCGAGATGATCGTCTGGCGGGCGCTCCAGGGCTTCATCGGCGGCGGCATGATCCCGACCGTCTTCGCCGCGGCCTTCACGATCTTCCCGCCCTCGAAGCGGACCATCGTCTCGCCGATGATCGGCCTCGTGGCGACGCTGGCGCCGACGATCGGCCCGACGGTGGGCGGCTACCTGACTGACCTGATGTCGTGGCACTGGCTGTTCCTGATCAACGTCGTGCCGGGCATCTTCGTGACCGTCTCGACCTGGATCCTGGTCGATTTCGACGAGCCCAATTACGGCCTGATCAGATCGTTCGACTGGGCCGGCCTCGCCTTCATGGCCGGCTTCCTCGGCTGCCTCGAGTACGTGCTGGAGGAGGGGCCGAACCACGACTGGCTGCAGGACGAGGCGGTCTTCGCCTGCGCGGTCGTCTGCGGGGCGTCGGCGCTGCTGTTCTTCTGGCGGGTCTTCACGGCGAAGCAGCCGATCGTCGATCTCCGGGCCTTCTCGGACCGGAACTTCGCCAGCGGCTGCGTGGCGAGCTTCGTGCTGGGCATCGGCCTCTACGGTCTGACCTACATCTACCCGGTCTACCTCGCCCGGGTGCGCGGCTACTCGGCGCTGATGATCGGCGAGACGATGTTCGTCTCCGGCCTGTGCATGTTCGCCACCGCGCCGATCGCCGGCCGGCTCTCGGGCAGGGTCGATCCCCGGATCATGATGGGGATCGGCTTCGTCGGCTTCGCCTGCGGCACCTGGATCGTCACCGGGCTCACCAAGGACTGGGACTTCTACGAGCTGCTGCTGCCGCAGATCCTGCGCGGCTGCTCGCTGATGCTGTGCATGATCCCGATCAACAACATCGCGCTGGGCACGCTGCCGCCGGCACGGATGAAGAACGCGTCGGGGCTGTTCAACCTGACCCGCAACCTCGGCGGCGCGGTCGGGCTCGCGCTGATCAACACGATCCTCAACGACCGCTGGGACCTGCACCTCGCCCGGCTGCACGAGCGCTTCACCTGGGCGAACACGGCCGCGCTGGAGCGGCTCGACGCGCTGCAGCGCGGCTTCGACGCCTACGGCAGCGCCGCCTCCGACATGGCCCTGAAGGCGATGACCAACACGGTGCGGATCCAGGGCCTCGTCATGGCCTTCGAGGACGTGTTCCTGTCCCTCACCGTCCTGTTCCTCGCGATGGCCTGCGCGGTCCCCATGATCCGGCGGCCGAACGCCGGCGCGGGCGGAGGCGGCGGCCACTGACGGGCGGGACCGCCGCGCGCGATCGGCCGGTGCGGTATCGGACGGTGCGGTTTCGGACGGTGCGTGCGACGTTCCGCGGCCGAGCCGCAGGATTGCGTTGGCGGTCGGCACCGCCGATCTGCTAGACAGGGCGGATGGCCGGCCCGAGAAGCCGGCGCCGAGACGGCCAGGAATACGGCTTATGGACTTCCTCAACGCGATGGGCGGGACCGCCGGCGGTTTCTTCGGTGCCGTGATCCCGTTCCTGTTCGTGCTCACCGTCGTGGTGTTCGTGCACGAGATGGGCCACTTCCTGGTCGGGCGCTGGTGCGGGGTCGGCGTGCACGCCTTCTCGCTCGGCTTCGGCCCCGAGCTGTTCGGCTTCAACGACCGGCGCGGCACCCGCTGGAAGGTCTGCGCGATCCCGCTCGGCGGCTACGTGAAGTTCCACGGCGACGTGAACGGCGCCAGCATGCCGGATCCGGAGGCCGTCGCCCGGATGAGCCCGCAGGAGCGGGCGATCAGCTTCCCGACCCAGCCCGTGTCGAAGCGCGCCGCGATCGTCGCCGCGGGCCCGGTGGCGAACTTCATCCTGGCGATCCTGCTCTTCGCGGGCGCCATCTGGCTCGGCGGCCGCTACGAGCTGCCCGCCCGGGTCTCGTCGGTGGAGCCGAATAGCGTCGCCGCCCAGGCCGGCTTCCAGCCCGGCGACGTGATCACCGCCATCGACGGCGAGAAGATCGGCGACTTCAACGCCATGTACCGCACGGTCACCGGCAGCGCCGGGACGCCGCTGACCTTCACGGTGGAGCGCAACGACCAGCCCATCACCATCCAGGCGACGCCGGCGACCTTCGAGGAGAAGACGCCGTTCGGCCGCCACCGGATCGGCCGGCTCGGCATCCGCTCCCCCGCGGGCTCGGAGGCGCGGCTCGTGCATTACGGCGCGCTCGACTCGCTCAATCTCGGCGTGAAGGAGACCTACTTCGTCGTCGAGCGCACCTTCTCGTATCTCGGCAAGCTCGTGACCGGCCGGGAATCCGCCGACCAGCTCTCGGGTCCGATCGGCATCGCCCGCGTCTCCGGCGAGGTCGCCAAGACCGGCGGCGTCGGCGGTCTGGTCGGGCTGATCGCCCTGCTCTCCGTCTCGATCGGCCTGCTCAACCTGTTCCCGGTGCCGCTGCTCGATGGCGGCCACCTGCTGTTCTACGCCTTCGAGGTGGTGCGCGGCCGCCCGCTCAGCGAGCGGGCCCAGGAGATCGGCTTCCGCATCGGCCTCGCCCTGGTGCTGATGCTGATGCTGTTCGCCGCCTGGAACGACATCCTCAACCTCGGCGCCTCCTGGCGGAACACCTGATCCGGGGCCGGCGGGGATCCCGGTATCCCCGCCGGATCGCCGCCGGATCTCCACCGGAAACGCTGCCCCAATCCCGCCGCGATCTCGCCCGGACACCGACCGGTTGACGCCCCGCCGGCGCGCCGAAACGGGGTTAAAATCGCGTTCACGGGATCGCGAGGGCCGCTGAAAAGGTGCGACGGCCCAGACGTTTACGGGTCGTTCACCACGATCCGCGGTTTGCCCGCAGGCTGACCGCACCGTTAAGTGGCGCGAAGGCCACGACCCCCCAAAATCCCCTGACGATGGCCTCCCGCGCGTTTGCTTGGCAGGGGAATCCCGCTAAGAGCTACGCTTGGACCGAAGCCACGCTTGGACCAGGTGACGGGACGGCCGATCAACGGTCGCCTGTGACGGGCTAACCCCCGCGACCAGAACAGAAACGGGCGATTGCATGATGTCGTTGACGGGGAAGCCCCGACGTAAGTCGGTGCGGAAAACCATCGTCCTAGTCACTGCCGGTCTGGGTGTCGTCCTGAGCGGGGCTGCCCAGGCGCAGCAGATCGTCGTCCAGGGCAACCAGCGCGTCGATGCCGACACGATCCGGTCCTACGTGACCGGGACGGCGTCCGGCTCCGCCGAGGAGGCCCGCCGCAACCTGCTCGCGAGCGGGATGTTCTCCGACGTGAAGGTCGCCCAGTCGGGTGGCCGCACGGTGGTGACGGTCCGCGAGAACAACCTGATCAACCGCGTCGTCTTCGAGGGCAACAAGAAGATCGAGAAGGCCACCCTGGAGGGCGTGGTCGAGGCCAAGGCCCGCGGGCCGTACAGCGAGGCGATCATTAACGCCGACCTCGCGCGCATCCGCGACGTCTACAAGCGCTTCGGTCGCGGCACCGCCAAGGTGACCTACCGGACGGTCGACCTGCCCAACGGCCGCGTCGACGTGATCTACCAGATCGACGAGGGCGATAAGACCGGCATCATCTCGATCAACTTCGTCGGCAACAACGCCTACTCGGAGCGGACGCTGAAGGGGCTGATGAGCTCCTCGGAGATGAACTTCCTGTCGTTCATCAAGACCTCCGACGTCTACGATCCCGACCGCATCACCAACGACCTCGACCAGGTCCGCCGCTACTACCTGAAGAACGGCTACGCCGACTTCCAGGTGGTCAGCGCCGACGCGCGCTACGTCGAGGGCGACAAGTCCGGCTACGTCATCACCATCACGGTGAACGAGGGCGAGCAGTACAAGGTCGGCGCCGTCCAGGTGGATTCGCGCCTGCCGGGCCTCGACACCACGAAGCTCGACAGCGACATCGCCACCTCGGTGGGCGACATCTACAACGCCGACGACGTCGAGAAGACGCTCAACAACGTCACCCGCGAGGTCAACCGCGCCGGCTACCCGTTCGCGCAGGTCCGACCGACCGGCCAGCGCGACCCGGCGAGCCACCAGGTCTCCCTGGGCTTCGTGGTCGAGGACGGCCCGCACGTCTACGTCGAGCGCATCAACATCCGCGGCAACACCCGCACCCGCGACTACGTCATCCGCCGCGAGCTCGATATTGCGGAGGGCGACGCCTACAACCGCGTGCTGACCGACCGCGCCGAGCGCCGCCTGAACGGCCTGGGCTTCTTCAAGAAGGTCCGCTTCTCCAACGAGCCGGGCTCGGCCCCGGACCGCGTGGTCATCAACATCGACGTCGAGGATCAGCCCACGGGTTCGTTCTCGGTGGCGGGCGGCTACTCCACCCAGGACGGCATCATCGGCGAGGTCTCGGTCTCCGAGTCGAACTTCCTCGGTCGCGGCCAGTACGTCCGCCTCGCCGGCACGGGTGGCCAGTACTCGCGCGGCGTCGACTTCTCGTTCACCGAGCCGTACTTCCTCGGCTACCGCCTCGCGGCGGGCTTCGATGCCTTCTACAAGTACTCCGACCTGACCCGGTACTCGCGCTACGAGACCACGGTGTACGGCGGCCAGCTGCGCCTCGGCCTGCCGATCACCGAGGAGTTCGGCATCACGCTGCGCTACTCGCTGTACAACACCGAGCTGAAGGTGCCGAACACCCTCAAGCGGCCGTACAACGACTGCTCGATCCCGATCCCGGGCTACACCGCCACCTACGCGGCGGGCACGATCGACCCGAACACGGGCCGGAACATCGGCGGCCAGTCGATCTACCCGAACTGCGCGTATGACGGCGAGGCCTCGATCGCCATCAAGGGCTCGCAGGGCAACACGCTCACGTCGCTGGCCGGCCTGACGCTCGCCTACTCGACCCTCGACGTGATCGGCGCGCCCCGCAACGGCCTCTACGCCGAGCTGAAGCCCGACGTCGCCGGCCTGGGCGGCGACTCGAAGTTCTTCCGCGTGACCGCCGACGCGCGGTACTACAAGGAGATCTTCGAGGACGTGGTCGGCTTCATCCGCTTCCAGGGCGGCCACATCTCGTCGCTCAACAACGACCCGCTGCGGGTGACCGACCAGTTCTTCCTCGGCCCGTCGCTGGTCCGCGGCTTCGCGCCGAACGGCATCGGCCCGCGCGACGTCGGCATCGCCGACGCCCGCTCGAACGCGATCGGCGGTTCCACCTACATCGGCGGCACCCTCGAAGTGCAGTTCCCGCTGCCCCTCGTTCCGCGCGATCTGGGCCTGAAGGGCGCGCTCTTCGCCGACGCCGGCACGCTGTTCGGCTATCACGGCCAGCGCAACTTCAACGTGAACGGCGACGCCTTCATCAACGGTGTCTCGCCGACGACCGGGAAGTGCAACTTCAACGCCTTCACGATCGGCGTGGAGCCGGAATGCGTGAACGTCCGCGACACGGCGGCGATCCGCTCCTCGATCGGCGCGTCCATCCTGTGGAACTCGCCGCTCGGCCCGATCCGGTTCGACTACGCCTACGCGCTGTCGAAGGACGAGGGTCAGAAGGTGTTCGTCCCGATCCTCGGCAAGTACGGCCATATCGGCGCGGATCAGGTCCAGGCGTTCCGCTTCTCCGGCGGCTCGCGCTTCTGATAAAAATCCCGCGCGCCGGCCGGATTGTCCCGGCCGGCGCGTTGTCGAACATGTCAGATCCCGTTTTCTTCACCGCCGCCACAGGCCTCACCCTGGCCGAGATCGCGGCGGCCGCCGGCACCGGCCTCCCCGAGGGGGCGGACCCGGACCGCCGATTCAGTGGTGCGGCCTCCCTGGAGAGCGCCGGCCCGGACCACCTCGCCTACATGGACAACGCCCGCTACGGTGACGCCCTCGCGGCGACGCGGGCGGGCGCGTGCCTCGTCTCACCCCGCTTCGCGGCGCGCTGTCCCGCCGGCACGGTCGCCCTCGTCAGCCGCGACCCCTACCGCGCTTACGCCGCGCTGCTCGGCCGGCTGCATCCGGACGCCCTGCGTCCCGGCTCGCAATTCGCCGTCCGCGGCGTCGCCCCCGGCGCCCACGTCCATCCCGAGGCCCGTCTCGAGGACGGCGTCACGGTCGATCCCGGCGCGGTGATCGGGCCGGGGGCCGAGATCGGCGCCGGAACGGTGGTCGGACCCAACGCCGTGATCGGACCGGGCGTCCGGATCGGGCGCGACTGCGCGATCGGCGCCGGCACGACCCTGAGCCACGCCCTCCTCGGAAACCGGGTGATCGTCCATCCCGGGGCGCGGCTCGGGCAGGACGGGTTCGGCTTCGCCATGGGCGCCACCCATCTCAAGGTCCCGCAGGTCGGGCGCGTCATCGTGCAGGACGACGTCGAGATCGGCGCCAACACCACGGTCGACCGCGGCGCCTCGCGCGACACGGTGATCGGGGAGGGCACCAAGATCGACAACCTCGTGCAGATCGCCCACAACGTCGTGATCGGGCGCCACTGCGTCATCGTGTCGGGGGTCGGCATCTCCGGCTCGACCACGCTGGAGGACTACGTCGTCCTGGGCGGGCAGGTCGGCGTCGTCGGCCACCTGCGCATCGGCCGCGGCTCGCAGATCGCCGGCTCGTCCAACGTCAACCGCGACGTGCCGCCGGGAAGCCGCTGGGGCGGGACTCCCGCCAAGCCGGTGCGGGCGTGGTTCCGCGAGCTGACGACGCTCGCGCGTCTCGCCGAACGCTCGGGCAAGGACCAAGCGGGAGACGACGCCTGACCGGGAAGGCCTTGCGCTTCCGGCGATTTCTTCCGAAGAGGGCGGTCGGCGCGCCGGAGGCGGCCGGATTGCGGGCCGCCGAAGGCGGCAAGTCGAGGTGCGGATTTCGATGAGTGAGGCGGCGCGCGAGACCGGCACCGAGCTGGGCACAGCCGACATCCAGACGCTGCTGGAGCTGCTGCCGCACCGCTACCCGTTCCTGATGGTGGACCGCATTGTCGAGATCGACCGGGACGAATCCTGCGTCGGCATCAAGAACGTCACGGCCAACGAGCCGCAGTTCATGGGCCATTTCCCCGACATGCCGGTCTTCCCGGGCGTGCTCCTGATCGAGGGCATGGCGCAGACGGCGGGCGCCATCTGCTGCCGCCACATCCGGGCGGACGGGCGGAACACCAAGCAGGTGTTCTTCATGACCATCGACAAGTGCAAGTTCCGCAAGCCCGTCACCCCCGGCGACCAGGTGCGCTTCCACATGACGAAGCTGAACCAGCGCCGGACCATGTGGTGGTTCCGCGGCGAGGCCCGGGTCGACGGCACGCTGGTCGCCGAGGCCGAGATCAGCGCCATGCTGGTGACGGAGTGACCGCGCCCGCCATCCACCCGAGCGCCGTGATCGAGTCCGGCGCCCGGATCGGCGACGGGGCGCGGATCGGCCCCTTCTGCCATGTCGGGCCCGAGGTCGTGCTCGGCGCGGATTGCGAGCTCATCAGCCACGTGGTCCTCGCGGGCCGGACCACGATCGGCCCCCGCACCCGGATCTTCCCCTTCGCGTCGATCGGCCACCAGCCGCAGGACCTGAAGTACCGGGGCGAGGCCTCGACCCTGACGATCGGCGCCGATTGCCTGATCCGCGAGGGCGTCACCATGAACCCGGGCACGAGCGGCGGCGGCCTGGAGACCCTGGTCGGCGACCACTGCACCTTCCTGGCCAACTCGCATGTCGGCCACGATTGTCGGGTCGGCGCCCACGTGATCTTCTCCAACAACGTCATGCTGGCGGGCCATTGCAGCGTCGGCGACTACGCGATCCTGGGTGGCGGCGCCGCCGTGATCCAGTTCGCGCGGGTCGGCGCGCACGCCTTCGTGGGCGGCCTGTCGGGCCTGGAGAACGACTGCATCCCCTACGGCATGGTGCTCGGCAACCGGGCCTACCTGTCGGGGCTCAACATCATCGGCCTGCAGCGCCGCGGCTTCGCCCGCGAGGACATCCACGCGCTGCGGCGCGCCTACCGCCTGCTCTTCGCCCCAGAGGGCACGCTGATGGAGCGGGTGGAGGACGTGGCCGCGACCTTCGAATCCCACGCGGCGGTCGCCGAGATCCTCGACTTCATCCGCCTCGGCGGCAAGCGCTCGATCTGCACGCCGCGCGAGGTTCCGACCCCGATCAGCGCCGCCTGAGCGGCCGGGCCGTGACCGAGGCCGATCCCGCCCCCGAGGGGGCCCTGGTCCTGATCGCGGGGGCGGGGCGCCTGCCCGAACTCGTCGCCGAGTCGCTCCGCCGGGCGCGCCGGCCCTTCCGGGTCATCGCCCTGCGCGGCTTCACCGGGCCGGCCCTGCGCGCCGGCGCCGACGCGACGGTCGATCTCCTCGATCTCGCGGCCACCCTGAAGCTGCTGCGGCGCTGGGGTCCGGCGACCGTGGTGCCGGCGGGCGGCGTCTCCCGCCCGAGCCCGGCCGCGATCCTCAACGCCGGCGCCGCCCTGCGCAACCGCGAGGCCCTGCGGGCGATCGCCGGCGGCGGGGACGACCGCCTGCTGCGGGCCGCCGTCGCGCTGGTCGAGGAGGAGGGACACCGCGTCGTCGGCGTCCACGAGGCCGCGCCGGACCTGCTCTGCCCGGACGGCCCCCTCGGGCGCCGGGCCCCGGACGCCGAGGCCGCCGCCTCGATCCGCACCGGGCGCGGCGTCCTGGACGCCCTCTCGCCCTACGATCTGGGGCAGGCGGTGGTTCTGGCCGGCGACCGGATCCTCGCGGTCGAGGGGCCGGAGGGCACGGACCGCATGCTCGCCCGGGCGCGGACCCTGGGGCGCCGCCCCTTCGGGTTCGGCCGGGCAACGCCCGCCACCGTGCTGGTGAAGGCCCCGAAGGTCGGCCAGGACCGCCGCATCGATCTTCCGGCGATCGGCGCGCGGACCGTGCGCAACGCCGCCCGGGCGGGCTGCGTCGGCCTCGCCCTGGAGGCGGGCGGGACCCTGGTCATCGACCGGGCGGCCACGGCCGCGGAGGCCGATCGCCTCGGCCTCTTCGTGGTCGGGTACGGAGGCGCGCCGTGACCGGCCGGCCCCGGACGATCTGGCTCGTCGCCGGCGAGGATTCCGGCGACCAGCTCGGCGCCAAGCTGATGCGTGCCCTGCGCGAGGCCGCGCCCGACACCGTCTTCGGCGGCGTCGGCGGCGAGGCCATGGCGGAGGCGGGGTTCGCGTCGCTGTTCCCGCTCGATGACGTGGCGGTGATGGGCTACCTGCCGGTTCTCGCCCGCGCCCGGACGCTGCTCCGCCGCATCCGCGAGACGGTGTCGGCGACGATCCGCGCCCGGCCGGACGTGCTGGTGATCATCGACAGCCCGGGCTTCACCCACGCGGTGGCCCGGCGGGTGCGCAGGGCGGCCCCCGGCATCCCGATCATCGACTACGTGTCGCCGAGCGTCTGGGCGTGGCGGCCCTGGCGGGCGAAGGGCATGCGTCCGTTCATCGACCACGTCCTGGCCCTGCTCCCCTTCGAGCCCGACGCGCATCTGCGGCTCGGCGGCCCCCCCTGCACCTATGTCGGGCACCCGCTGATCGAGCGCCTCCCGGAGCTGCGCCCCGGCGCGGACGAGCGGGGGCGGCGCGACGCCGTGCCCTACAGCCTCGTGGTCCTGCCGGGCTCCCGTCGGTCCGAGATCGAGCGGCTGATGCCGGTCTTCGGCGCGGCCCTGGCACGCGTGGCCGAGGGCCTCGCGGTCGAGGCGGTGCTGCCCGCCGTGACCCGGCACAGGGCCCTGATCGAGCGGCTCTCGGCCGACTGGGCGGTGCCGGTCCGCATCGTGATCGGCGAGGCGCCGAAATACGCCGCCTTCCGGGAGGCCCGGGCGGCGCTCGCCGCCTCCGGCACGGTCACGCTGGAGCTGGCGCTCGCCGGCGTGCCGATGGTCGTCGCCTACAAGGTCTCGCGGGCGGAGGAGTTCATCGCCCGCCGGCTGATCCAGGTCCCGAGCATCGTGCTGCCGAACCTGATCCTCGCCGAGAACGCGATGCCGGAATTCGTCCAGGCCGACTGCACCCCGGAGCGCCTCGCGGGCGCCCTGCGGCCGCTCCTGGCCGGCGGTGCCGACCGCGACGTCCAGCTCGCCGCCCTCGGCCGCATCGACGGGCGGATGCGGCTCGCCGCGGCGGACACGCCGAGCCGCGCGGCGGCGCGGATCGTCCTGCGCGCGGCCGAGGGGCGGGGGCCGGGTCCGGCGGCGTGACGGTCCCCCTCAGCCGGCGCGGCGGCCGCAGCGGATGTAGGTCGAGGTCCCGCGGCTGCTCGACCAGGTCAGATGCTCGCCGTCCACCTGCAGGCGGACCTGCGACGACCAGCGGCGGCCGCGATCGCTGCACTCGGCGGCGGTGACCCAGGCGGCGCCGCTCCGCCGCATGTCGTGGAAGAGGCAGAGCGTGCGGCCCGCGCGGGCGCGGTCCTGCGTGATCGTGGCCGGGATGTAGCCGCGGCGCCGCGACCGGGCCCCGCAGGCCTCGGGTGTCGGGCCCCAGACGCCGACGTACTCGGCCGCGGCCGACGCGACGGCCGGAGCGGGGACCGGAGCCGGCACCGGCCGGGCGTTCGCGACCGCGGGCGCCGCCGCGGCGGTCTGCGGGGCCGGCGGCGCCGCCGCGGCGGCCATGGCGGTCTGGCCGGGCGCTTCGGCCGGGGGCGCGGGCTGGTCGGGCTCGTCGAGCATCACCACGCGGCGCGCGGCGCGCGGACCGGCGGAGCTCCCAGCGGACGGGCCCGCTTCCGGCATGGACGGGCGGAACGGCAGGTCCTCGGTCAGGTAGGCGGCGCTGTAGGCGAACAGGCCCACCCAGCCGAGGATGAGGAGCGTCGGCAGGGCGAAGCGACGCCAGGAGCCGGCACGCGCCCCGTCGCCCGGATCCGCCAGCACGACCGCCCCCATGGTCCGCCCCCTTCTCGTCCGATCAGCGGCCGAAGATGCCCTTCAGGAACTGCGCCGTGCGGTTGCGCTTGCGCTTGCGCTCCAGCTCCGACGCGTCCTTGAGCCACGCCACCTGCACCACGCGCCGCTCGCCCTCGAAGGGCTCGTGGCCGTGCCAGGAATTGTCCGCCCGCAGGAAGGCGAACATCGTGCCCATGGTCGGCGGGACCTCCACCGCGAAGGGCTCGTAGTTGCGGCCGTCGTACAGCACCCGCAGGCGGCCGGCCGCGGGGGCGTCCCAGGCATCGTTCATGTAGACGAGCAGGGTCAGCACCTTCGACGGGCCGTCGGTGTGGATCGAGCCGTATTTCAGCTGGCTGCGGCGCATGATGGTCGTCAGCCGCGGGCACGAGACGAGGTCGATGCCGAATTTCTCGCCGAGGATCTCCGAGAAGGCGTCGCTCTCCAGCTCGTCGATCAGCGCCTTGAACCGGCCCTTGAGGGCGACCTCGTCCACCGTGAGGTAGCCGGGCTTGGCGATGTCCGGGAAGTCGCGCCGGATGTCGTCGATCGCCTCGGGATTCAGGACGTTGCTGCCGAGCGTGTAGGCGTAGGGCTCGCGGGAGACGGGCGCGGCGCGCACGGCGGAGATGTCGAGGATCGAGAGAGCGGACATCGCTGGGTCCCTTGGCTCCGGCGCCGGTCGGCCGGCACGCGGGGCGCCGGAGACGCGTGCCGGGGGGCCGGTCCAGCCGTCGTGCCGGGGCCGCCCGCGCAGGCGTCCACGATCACAAATCTAAAGCGGCTTTCGGCAATCCCGGAATCTCCTAATCCGCCGATTGCGGCGGTCCGACGGCGAAAGCGGCCCGGTGGCGCATTCCGGTGACAGTCTCGGACGGCCTGCTTGTGCAGGATGGCGCCAGACCCGCGGGCTTTCTTCCCGGGTGCGTACCGGAACCCGTGCCCGATGAGGCCGTTGGCCCTCGCTCTGCTGTTCGCCCACCTCGCCGCCGTCGCGGCCGGGGTCGAGGCCCGCGCCCAGACGCGGCCGCCGCGCGGCTCGATGACGGCCCGCATGACCTGCTCCGAGGCGATGGCCCTGGTGAAGAACGAGGGCGACGTGATCATCGCCGCCGGGACGGCGCCGGAGCGCTTCGTCAGCAATCCCGGGCAGTGCAGCGGCTCGGAGATCGCCGAACTGCGCTTCGCCCCCACGCGCGACAACCCGCAATGCCCGATCGGCTACCATTGCCGCGAGCCCGGCTTCGAGGAGTGGAACTGGTAGCCGCGCTGCCCGCGCCACCCGCGTAAATCGCCGCACCGTCGGAAGGTGACCAAAGTTTCACGCGACAGCGCGGCCAGAGTGCCACTATCTGGCCATCTGCCGGGGCCAAGGCCGCCGGTGGCGTCCCGAGCGGGCGCGCACGGATGGGGGATCGACGCGTGGCAGCACTCAGGACCGGACTGGGCATCCAGGCCGTGCTCACCGCCCTGGCCGCGCTGATCCTGCTGGCGTTCCCCGGAATCCCGAGCCCGCCGCTCTACGTCTCCCTCGCCGGCTTCGCCATGGCGGGCATCCTGATCGCCTCGAACGGCATCTCGGCCTACCTCAAGGTCTTCGTCTCGGTCTACGGCGTCGGCTACCTGCTGCTCGCGGGCTCGAAGACGGTCGCCGCCATGGGGCTGCTGCCGCCGGTGGTCGCGGCCCTGCTCCCGCCGGCCTTCGCCGCCACCGGCGCGGTGGTCTTCGCCGCCATCGTGCTGGGCATCTCGCATCTCGAGCCGATCCGCGCGATCACCAACATCGCCGACCCGTACTTCGCCAACCGCGACAAGCCGACCAAGGAGATCGGCCTGTTCCGCTGGTTCGGCACCACCGAGGGCCGGATCGGCCGCAACCTCGTGGCGCTGTCCATCTTCGTGAATTTCGCCGACGTGGCGCTGACGCTGCGGTTCAACTTCTTCTACCGCGACATCTACAACTCCCTCCAGGAATACGACGCGAACGCGTTCTGGTACCAGCTGCTCTGGGTGTTCGTGCCGCTGGCCACGCTGAACATCGCCATCGGCATGTTCGACCTGTTCGTGGATTCCTCGCTGCTGATCCGCTGGCGCACGTGGCTGACCCACAGCCTGTACGAGCGCTGGCTCGGCAACGGCACGCACTACCGCATCCCGTTCACCGACGAGGAGGCGGACAACCCGGATCAGCGCATCCAGGCCGACGTCAACAGCTTCATCGTGCAGACCACGACGCTGTCGATCCGCCTGCTCAGCCAGGCCGCGCAGCTCGTCTCGTTCATCGTGATCCTCTGGACCCTGTCGCGCGACTTCGTCGTGCCGTTCACCGACACGGTGATCCCGGGCTTCCTGGTCTGGCTGGTGATCGCCTACGCGGTGGTCGGCACGTGGCTCACCCACCTGATCGGCCGGCCGCTCATCGGGCTGGACTTCCGGCAGGAGCAGGTCGAGGCGAATTTCCGCTTCGCGCTGGCCCGGAACCGCATCTACTCGGAGCAGATCGCCCTGCTGCGCGGCGAGCGCGCGGAGGCCTCGCGGCTCTCGAGCCTGTTCCACAGCGTGATCGACAACTACGTCGGGATCATCTTCCGCCGCATCAAGCTGATCGCCTTCACGTTCAGCTACCGGCAGGCGAGCGTGATCTTCCCGATGGTGCTGGCGGCCCCGTCCTTCTTCGCCAAGAAGATCACGCTGGGCGCGCTTCAGCAGACCTCCCAGGCGTTCGGCCAGGTGCAGAGCTCGCTGTCGTTCTTCGTCGATTCGTACACGACGCTGGCGGCCTACAAGGCCAACACCATCCGTCTCGGCTCCTTCCGCCGGGCCATGACCAAGGCCGAGGCGCTGGAGGCGGCGGGCTACGGCCTCGTCCAGGGCAACGACAGCGCCGGCGACGTCACCGCGCGCGACCTGGTCCTCGCCCTTCCGAACGGGAAGCCGATCGTCACCGCCGACGCGCTGACCCTGCCGCGCGGCGGCGCGACCCTGGTCACGGGTCCCTCCGGCTCGGGCAAGTCGACCCTGTTCCGGGCGATCGCGGGGATCTGGCCCTTCGGCAAGGGCCGGGTCGACGTGCCCGCCGGGCAGTCGGCGCTGCTGCTGCCGCAGCGGCCCTACATCCCGCAGGGCACGCTGCGCGGCGCCGTGGTCTACCCGAACACCACCGACCAGTTCCCGGACGCGGCGATCAGGGACGCCCTGACGGCCGCCCAGCTCGCCCACCTCGTCGACCACCTCGACGAGAGCGACACCTGGGAGCGGCGGCTGTCGGGCGGCGAGCAGCAGCGGCTGGCCATCGCCCGCGCGCTGCTGGCGAAGCCCGAATGGCTGTTCCTCGACGAGGCGACGGCCTCCCTCGACGAGCCTTCCGAGGCGGCCCTCTACCGGATGCTGCGCGAGCGGCTTCCCGGCACGACGATCGTGTCGATCGGCCATCGCTCGACGCTCGACGCCTTCCACGACCGGCGCATCGCGCTCGAGCCGGAGAGCGGCGTGTTCGTCCCGCGCGTGCAGCGGCAGCCGCTGCCGGCAGAGTAGCCGGCGGCACGACCGGCCCTCCCTCCGCCGGGAGGGGAGCCGATGTCCGGCTGCTCAGCCCTGCGGTCTTCCGCCGATGGACGCGGGCGCCGTGCCCTGTCCGTCATCGCGAGCGCGGCGAGGTGATCCAGGGCAGCGCGACATCTCGAAGATTTGGCGCGACCCCGGACCTTTCGCTCTGCTCGCAAGGGCTTCGGTCGTGAGGCTTACGCCGTCCGCAACCCGGCGGCGGCCCGGGCCGCCCGCTCGATCGCCGCCGGGTCGGGGGCGCCGGGCTTCACCACCCAGCTGCCGCCGACGCAGAGCACGGACGGGATCGACAGCCATTCGGGAGCGGTCGCCTCGGTGATCCCGCCCGTGGGGCAGAACCGCACCGCGCCGAACACGGCCGCGTGCGCCTTCAGCGCCTTGATCCCGCCCGCGGCCTCGGCCGGGAAGAACTTGAACCGGTCGAGGCCGTGGTCGAGGCCGCGCATGATGTCGGCCGCCGTGGCCACGCCGGGCAGGTAGGGCACGCCGTTGGCCTTGGCGGCGTCGGTCAGCGGCTCGGTGAGGCCCGGCGAGACGATGAACTCGGCCCCCGCCGCCAGCGCCTTCTCGAGATCGCGCGGGTTGAGCACCGTCCCGGCGCCCACCACCGCGCCCTCGACCCGCGTCATCTCCCGGATGACGTCGAGGGCGGCCGGGGTCCGCAGGGTGACCTCCAGGGCGGTCAGGCCGCCCTTGACCAGGGCCTCGGCGATGGGCCGCGCCTGGGCCGCGTCGTCGATCACCAGGACCGGAATGACGGGCACGGAGCGCATCAGCGCGTCGATGCTGGTCAGATCGTTCATGGTCGGCAACTCCCTCTCGGTTTCAGAGGCCGGCGGCGGCGAGCATCGCCGAGGCGCCCCGCTCCGCCGTGTCGGCCCCCTGGCGCATGAACGCGAACAGCTCCCGCCCGGTGCCCTGCGCGGCCTCCGGCGCCTCGGCCTCGGGGCGCGCCGCGAATTCCGCGTCGTCGACCAGAACCTGCAGCAGCCCGTCGGCGGCGCTGAGGCGGACGATGTCGCCGTCGCGGATCCGCCCGATCGGGCCGCCGCCGAGCGCCTCGGGGCTCAGGTGGATGGCGGCCGGCACCTTGCCCGACGCCCCCGACATGCGCCCGTCGGTCACCAGGGCGACCCGGTGGCCGCGGTCCTGCAGCACGCCCAGCGGCGGGGTCAGCTTGTGCAGCTCGGGCATGCCGTTCGCCTTCGGGCCCTGGAACCGGACCACGACCACGACGTCGCGCTCCAGCTCCCCGGCCTTGAACGCCTTCAGCACCTCGTCCTGGTCGGAGAAGACCCGGGCCGGGGCCTCGATGGTGCGGCGGTGCTCCTCGACGGCGCTGGTCTTGAACGTCGCCCGGCCGAGATTGCCCTTCACGAGCCGCATGCCGCCGTCGGGCTGGAACGGGTTGCCCGGCCGGCGCAGCATCGTGTCGTCCAGGCTCTCCGGCACCGCGTCCTCGAAGACCAGATCCTCGCCGTCGAGTTTCGGGTCGCGGGCGTGGTCGCGCAGCGACTGGCCCGCCACGGTCAGGATGTCGTCGTGCAGGAGGCCCGCGTCGAGCAGCGCCGCCATCACGAAGCTCATGCCGCCCGCGGCGTGGAAGTGGTTCACGTCGCCGGCACCGTTCGGGTAGACGCGGGCGATCAGCGGCACGGCGCTGGAGAGCCGGTCGATATCCTCCCAGTCGATCACGATGCCGGCGGCGCGCGCGATGGCCGGCAGGTGGATCGCGTGGTTGGTCGAGCCGCCCGTGGCGAGGAGGCCGACCGCGGCGTTGACGATCGCCTTCTCGTCGACGCAGAGGCCGAGGGGGCGGTAGTCGTTGCCGGCGCCGCCGATCTCGGTGAGGCGGTGGATCGCCGCCCGGGTCACGGCCTGGCGCAGCTTGGTGCCCGGGTTGATGAAGGACGCGCCCGGCATGTGCAGGCCCATCATGTCCATCATCATCTGGTTGGAGTTGGCGGTGCCGTAGAACGTGCAGGTCCCGGCCGCGTGGTAGGAGGCGGACTCGGATTCGAGCAGTTCCGCCCGGCCGACCTTGCCCTCGGCGTAGAGCTGGCGGATCCGCTGCTTCTCCTTGTTGGCGAGGCCCGAGGGCATGGGACCGGCCGGGATCAGGATCGTCGGCAGGTGGCCGAAGCGGAGCGCCCCGATGAGCAGGCCCGGCACGATCTTGTCGCAGATGCCGAGGAGCGCCGCCCCGTCGAACATGCCGTGGCTCAGCGCCACCGCGGTGGAGAGCGCGATCGTGTCCCGGGAGAACAGCGACAGCTCCATGCCGCTCTGGCCCTGGGTGACGCCGTCGCACATGGCCGGCGTACCGCCCGCGACCTGCGCGGTGGCGCCGCGCTCCCGGGCGAACAGCTTGATCTGCTCCGGGTAGCGCCCGTAGGGCTGATGGGCCGAGAGCATGTCGTTGTAGGCGGTGACGATGCCGATGTTCATCACCGTCCGCTCGTCGCGGATCGCCGCCTTGTCCTCGCCGGAGGCCGCGAAGCCGTGGGCGAGGTTGCCGCAGGCGAGCTTGCCGCGCCGGACCCCCGCCTCGCGCTCGCGGGCGATCAGGTCGAGATAGGCGCGCCGGGTCTCGCGGGAGCGCGCCACGACGCGCTCGGTGACCGCCGCGACCTCGGGATGAAGCTCGGTCATGCTCGTTCCTCCAGGCTCGGTGCCGACGGGCGCGCGGCCGGGGCCGCGAGTCGGGATCGGCCGCGCGGCCGCGTCGTCGGTGGCCGGTATCTAAGGGGGTGCGCCGCGGGATGTAACCCGGGGCGAGCGCCGGCGACGCCATGCGGTCTGCCCGCCGGCTCGGGAAACCCCGAGTTCAGGGCAGCGAACGCTCACGCCCTCGATCGATGCCGCCGGCCTCGTCGTGACGAGCGGAGCGAAGTGACACAGGGCAGCGCGACCCTGGATCGCTTCGCTGCGCTCGCGAAGCCGGTGGGTCCACGCTCCTGCGCGGACGCCCGACGTCGGCAGGTCTCGAAGCGTTCCTCCGAGGCCTGCCTCAGCGAGGGGTTGAACCTCAGGGGCGCAGCGCGTCCCTGGACTCAATACTCCCAGAAGATGCGCTGCAGCTCCTTGGTGTCGCTGGTCTTGGTGAGCGCCACGGCCGCCAGGATCTTGGCCTTGGCGGGGTTGAGGTCGTGGGCGACCACCCAGTCGTACTTGTCGTCGGGCTGCTCGGCGTTGCGCAGGACGAAGCCGTCCGGCACCCGCGACGAGCGGATCACGATGGCGCCCTTGGAGCGGATGTCCTTCAGCTTGTCGACGAGGTAGCCGGGCACCGAGCCGTTGCCGGTGCCGGCGTTGACGATCGCCTTGGCGCCCGCCTGGAGCTCGGCGTCGTAGACCCCCGGGATCATGTTGCCCGAGCCGTAGACGATGCCGACCAGCGGCAGGCTGTCGATCTGGTCGATGTCGAACTCGGAGCTCATGTTGTGCCGCTTCGTCAGCGAGCGGAAGAAGTAGGTCTTGCCCTCGACCACCATGCCGAGCGGCCCCCACTGGCTGTAGAAGGCGCTGGGCACGATGTTGGTCCGCTTGTTCACGTCGCGGCCGCACTGGATGTAGTCGTTCATCGTCACGGTGACGCCCTGGCCGATCGCCTCCTTGCTGGCGGCGACCGTGACGGCGTCGAGCAGGTTGAGGGCGCCGTCGGCCGAGATCGCCGTGCCCGGCCGCATCGAGCCGACCACCACGATCGGCTTGTCGCTCTTCACCACGAGGTCGAGGAAGAACGCGGTCTCCTCCAGCGTGTCGGTCCCGTGCGTGACGACGACGCCGTCGACGTCGTCCTGCTTCAGGAGCTGGGACACGCGCTTGCCGAGCTGGACGAGCTGGGCGTCGGTGAAGCTCTCGGAGGCGATCTGGAAGACCTGCTCGCCGCGGACGTTGGCGATGGTGTTCACCTGCGGCACGGCCGCGATCAGCTTGTCGACCGGCACCTTGGCGGCCGTGTAGGTGGCGCTGTTGGCGGCGTCGGCGCCGGCGCCGGCGATCGTCCCGCCGGTGGCGAGGATCACGACGTTCGGCTTCTTCGCCGCGGCGGCTGCGCCGGCCTCGGGCATCTCGCGGGCGACGAGGGGCGCCGCCCCGAATCCGCTGGCCAGGGCCAGGGCGAAGACCGCTCCGCGCAGGGGAAGAGCCGCGCCGCTTCGGCAGGAGAACATCGGAGATCCTCGACGGTTGACGGGAGAGCGAGTGGGACTCGCCGCGGGGATGGTAGCCGCGCCTCCGGCCGAGGCAAGGATCATGCAGGGCGCCGACGCGCAGGGCGCGACGGATCGTTACGCAAGCTCGGGCGTTGATGGCGGTTGGTGTCCGCTCGGAGGTAGAAGCCATGCTGCATCTCGCCGGCCTGCTCGAGGAACTCGAGCGGAGCGAGCCCGCGCGGGCCGCGATGTCGATCCTCGAGACGTCCCTCGCGCGCCGCTCGACGGAGGAGCAGGGGGCGTTCTGGCGCGCCGTCGACATCTACTACGTCTCGCGGAAGGCCCCGCCGGAGGCGACTGTGCCGGGCGAAGTCGTGCCGGGTGAAGTCGTGCCGAGTCAGGCCGCGCCGGAGCTGGCCGCCGCGTCCTGAGCGCGGCCTCGGGACCCGATCGCGGCGCTCAGGCGCTCGCCGGCACGGCCGGCGGCATGCCGGCGCCGCTCTCGGGCTCGCTGCCCGCGCGCTCCGCGTCGCGGGTCTCGGGCATCAGCGCGAGGTAGAGGACGAAGCCGAGCGCCGCGATCGCCGCCAGCGCCAGGAAGGCGGTGGCGTAGCCCGCCGACACGATGATCACGCCGGCGAGCGTCGCGCTCAGGGAGGCGCCGATGCCCTGGGCCGTCGCCACGGCGCCCTGGGCGGCGTTGAACCGGCCGCCGCCGCGGGTCAGGTCCGCGACCACGATCGGGAACAGCGCGCCGTAGACGCCGGCGCCGATTCCGTCGAGGAGCTGGACGCCCACCAGCCAGAACGGGTTGTCCGACAGCGTGTAGAGGACGCCGCGCAGCGCCAGGATGCCGAAGGCGGTGAGGAAGATCGGCTTGCGCCCGATCACGTCGGCCTTCGCGCCCACGAAGATCGCCACCGGCACCATCACGCACTGCGCCGCCACGATGCAGACCGCGATCAGCGAGGTCGCGTGGTCCTTACCCGAGACGTGCGTCAGGAGCTGGCCCACCGAGGTCAGCATCGCCGCGTTGGCGAGGTGGAAGATCGCGCAGAGCACCGCGAAGATCAGGAGCGCCCGGTTCTGCAGCAGGGTGGCGAGGCCGGAGGGCTTCTCCTGCGCCTCCTCCTCGTCCTCGGTCATGCCCCGGGCGAGGTCGTTGTCGATCGCGTCGGCCGGCACCATCAGCATGGCGCCGATCGACAGCGCCGCCAGGGTGCCCATCAGCCAGAACACCACCACCGGCCCGAAGAAGTAGGCGAGCCCGCCCGCCAGGGCGGCGGAGACCGCGTTGCCGGCGTGGTTGAAGCCCTCGTTGCGGCCGATCCGCTTGGCGAACATCTTCGGCCCGACGAGGCCCAGCGTGATCGCGGCCAGCGCCGGCGGGAAGATCGTCCCGGCGACGTGGGCGATCGATTGGGTGGCGGTGACGAGGTAGAAGTTCGTGATGAACGGCAGGACGAGGCAGCTGGCCGTCACCGCGATGGCGCCGCCGATCACCACCGCGCGCTTGTGGTTGGTGGCGTCGATCAGCGCGCCGGCGGGCGTCTGCGCCACGAGGCCGAGAATGCCCGCGATCGTCATCACGAGGCCGGTCGTGGCCTCGTTCCAGCCCTGGTCCGGGCCGCGCACGGCGATCAGGTAGATGGCGAGGTAGGGGCCGAGGCCGTCGCGCACGTCGGCCAGGAAGAAGTTGAGCGCGTCGAGGCCGCGCAGGGCCTTGGCCGAGGGCGTCCGGCTGCCGGCGCCGCGGGCGCCCGTCTCGATGCTGTTCATCCTGCCGCGATCCCCCGACCGACGGACGGCGCGGCTCCGATCCGGGCCGCGCCGTCGCACGCGGGGCTCGACGCCCGCGCGCGCCATCGGTTCCCGCGCCGCCGGGACCTCACGCGGGATGTGAACGATTCTCCGGCCCGATGGGCCTCAGGCCGGGTCGGTGCCCGCCGAAGCGTCGGGATTTCCGACAGCATCTGTCGTCTCTTCCGACAGATCGATCCCCGGCGCGGCGAGGCCGTAGCGCTCGATCTTGGCGTAGAGGAGCTGCCGCTGGATGCCGAGCCGGCGGGCGGCCCGGGCGCGGTTGCCGTCGGCCTCGCGGAGCGCGGCGGCGATCATGGTCCGCTCCAGGTGGGCCACGGCGCCGGGCAGGTCGCCGGCGAGCCCGTCCGTCACCGCGTCGTCGCCGCGCCGCTCGGGCCGCGCGGCCGGCAGATCGATGGCCTCGGCCGCGATCACGCCGCCGCGCACCAGCACGGCGGCCCGCTCCACGACGTTGCGCAGCTCGCGGACGTTGCCGGGCCACTCGTAGGCGAGCAGGCGCGAGGCGGCACCGCCGCTCAGGCGCTTGCCGGAGGGGACCAGGAAGTGCTCGGCGAGCGGCACGATGTCGGCCAGCCGCTCGCGCAGGGGCGGCAGGGCGATCGGCACGACGTTCAGCCGGTAGTACAGGTCGGCGCGGAACGTGCCCTCGGCGACCAGCGCCGGCAGGTCGCGATGCGTCGCCGCCACGAGCCGGACATCGACCCGGGCGGACCGGCCACCCAGCGGGGTGACGACGCAGTCCTGGATCACCCGCAGGATCTTGGCCTGCATCGCCGCCGGCATGTCGCCGATCTCGTCCAGGAACAGGGTGCCGCCCTCGGCCTCGTGGAAGGCGCCGGCGCGGTCCGAGGCCGCCCCGGCGAAGGCGCCCCGGACATGGCCAAAGAGCTCGCTCTCCAGCGCGTCGGCGGGGATCGCCGCGCAGTTCACCGGGATGAACGGCCGCGCGCGGCGCCGCGAGAAGGCGTGGAGGGCCCGGGCGACCTCCTCCTTGCCGGTGCCGGTCTCGCCCTGGATCAGGATCGTGGAGGCGCTGTCGGCGACGAGGCCGATGGTCTTCTGGACCTTCCGCATGCCCGCGCTCGACCCGATCAGGACCGGGTGGCCCGGCGGCGGGGCGGCGCTGCCGGGATCGCAGCGGGCGTCGCGCAGCATCGCGTCGAGGGCGGCGGCGAGATCGGCCCGGCCGATCGGCTTGGTCAGGTGGTCGTGCGCCCCCAGGCGCATCGCCTCGATGGTGTTGGCCGGGCTCGCGAAGGCCGTCAGCACCGTCACGGGGGGCGGCTCCGGCAGGGCGCGGATCCGCTCGAGCGTGGCCATGCCGTCGAGGGCGCCGGGCATGCGCAGGTCGAGGAGCACCGCCGCCACCGGACCCTCGGCCAGCCGCGCCAGGGCCTCCGAGCCGGAGGCGACCGGGAGCGCGGTGTGCCCGAGATCGGTCACCGTCTCGGCGAGCCCGTCGCGCAGGGCTCTGTCGTCGTCGACGATCAGGATGGTTGCCATGGCAGGTCCAGGACAAAGGTGGTCTCCGGAGCGCCCTCGACCAGCCTCGCCTCGCCCCGATGGGCCAGGGCGATCTCGCGCACGATCGCGAGCCCGAGGCCGGTCCCGTCGGGCCGGCCGGTGACGAACGGCTCGAACAGGCCGGCGCGGATCACCGGATCGACGCCGGCGCCGGTATCGGCGACGCTGAGGCGCAGCCGCAGCGCGCCGTCGACCGTCGCCCGCTCGGCACCGAGGCGGATCCGGCCGCCCGGCGGCGCGTGCTGCAGGGCGTTCAGCAGCAGGTTGTCGACGGCCCGGGCGATCTGCGCCCGGTCGAGATGCGGATGGTCCGTGGCGGGCAGCCCGTCGGCGGCGACCGCGATCCGGACCGACCGCGCGCTCGCCAGCTCCTCGTGCAGGTGCGCGCACTCGGCCAGGAGCGGCTCTACCGGCGTGGGCATCCGGTTGAGCGGCCGCGCCTGGGTCAGGTTGAGGAGGTCGCGCAGCAGCGTGTCGACCCGGGCGATCTGGCCGAGCACCGCCTCGAGGGCGGCGGCGGTCCGGTGGGGATCGCCGCTGACCAGGGCGTTCTCGGCTTTCAGGCGCATCGCCGCGATGGGATTGCGGATCTCGTGGGCGACGCTCGCCGCCAGCCGGCCGACGGCGGCCAGTCGCTCGGTCGCCACGATGCGCGCCTGAGCCTCCCGCAGCCGCCCGCCGGCGGCGTTCAGGGCGTCCACCAGCCGGTCGAGTTCGCGCTCGCCGGTGCGGTCGAGATGGGGCAGATCCTGGCCGTCCGGGCGCGGCGCGGCGAGCGCGGCCTCCAGCCGGGCGATCCGCCCTGAGAACCCGTACAGGAACCAGCTCAGGAACGCGGCCGATCCGAGCACCGTCACGGCCAGGAAGCCGAGGCCCGCGAGGAAGCGCGTGTAGGTGGGGCCGTCGTTGACGTGCGCGCGCGTCATCGACCACGCGGTCAGGCCGGCCTCCGGCCCGTGAAGGGGGCAGGCCTGGAGCATCAGGACCTGGGTCCGGCTCGGCCGGCGCTCCGAGACCGCGTGGTCGACCCGCAGCGCCTGCGCGTTCAGCGCCGCGATGGCGTCGCGCTCGGCCGCCGGAAAGTCGGTCTTCGGCCCGGATCCCTCGTAGGTCGGATAGGCGTAGGCCACGGATCCGCGGGCGGCGCTCCAGATCCCGCCCTCGAGGCCCGGGAAGCGCGCCAGCGCGGTCGACAGGGTGCCGACCAGGTCGGCCTCTGCGCTACCCTTGCCGCGGGCCCGGACCAGGGCGGCGTACCGGTCGATGATCTCGCGGCAGGCCCGCCCGACCGCGAGGTCGGCCTGCGCCACCTGGACACCCGTCGACTGGTCGTAGACGCCGAGCATCAGGTAGGCGGTCGCGGCCGCGGAGGCGAGCAGCAGGACCCAGAGCGCGAGCAGCCGGGCGCGCAGGCTGTAGGCCGTCACGGCGGTGTCCGACCCGGCATGGCGCTGGCTCCTGCGGCGGCGTCGCGCCCGGACCCCGTTCCTACGCCAAGGCCCGGCCCCGTGACCACTCGACGACGCGAGGACGGCGCGCAGGATCGCGATGACGGAGCACCGCGCGCGGGCGATCCCGGGCCAGGCCCGGGACCGCCAGGAGAGGTGCGCCGCGTCCGGTGCTCCTCTTGGACAGAAAGACAGTCAGTCGTCGGCGTGGGCGCGCCCGCTCACTTGCGGTTCGTGATGAGGCTGTCGACGTTCTTGTTGGCTTCCTTATTCTCCTTCCGCTGCATCACCACCTCGTGCTTGGTGTCCTTCATCGACATCTCGTCGCGCTTGCCCTGGGGCATCTCCTTCGGGGCCGCCAGGGCCGGCGTGACCGACCAGAGACAGGCCAGGCAAAGTGCAGCGCGCGCCGTAGTCTTGAACATGATGCCTCCTCCATTCAATTGACAGTGCGAGACGTCTTGGAGATATCGCCGGTTCCACTTGCGCGGATCACGGACGTGCGATCCGGTCCGCCGCGTGGATGGTGCCGTCTCACGGCGGACCCGACGGGTTGATCGGCAGGGCGTCGCTCCCGAGCTGCACGCAGGTCAGCATCGCCACGTAGGAGGGGGCGCCGCCGATCTGGCTCTCCGCAGCGCAGGTCCGGCGCTCCGCCACGTCGAACGTCGGCCAGCGCTTGATCAGGGTGCGCCGCGCGGCGGCCTCGTCGGACAGGCAACCCCGGTAGCTCGCCCGATCGACGGCGTTGGATCCCGCCCGGTGCTCCGGCGCGCAGATCGCCCGGATGTTGAAGTGCGGAACGCCCGCCGTCCGGGCGGAGGCCGCCGGGGTTCCGCCGAGGAGCAGCTCGAGTCCCAGGATGGTCGAGATCCAGAATCGCCGCACGGAGCCCTCCCTTGTGCGCGCCGACCGGGCCGCGCCCGAGATCCGTCGGGCGCGGCCGTCCTCGGCGGTCGGTCACTTGCTGGTCTTGGCGCCCGCGGTCGTGCCGGTGGCCTGCGGCGCGCCCTTGTCGGCCGTGGCGGCGGTCGCCTTCTGGGGCACCGCGATCGCGTCGATCACGTCGAAGCGCATGTTGTCCTGGGCCGACTTCAGGGCGGCGTTCGCCTCATAATACTTGCCCTGATTGATCAGCGTCGCGGCCTGATCGACGTCGGTGATGGTCTTGTTCAGGGGCAGGACCGCCATGGTGAAGTTGACGTCGACGTGGGCGAGCTTGAGCTTCTCCAGGGCGCCCTTCTGGTCGCCCTGGGCGAGGTTCTTGTTCGCCTCGGTCACCGCGGAGGCCTTGGCGGGCGTGGCCACGAAGTCGTCGCCGAGGGTCAGCTGCGCGTCGACCGGAACCCAGGCCACCTGCTCCTTGGAGGCCGCCTTGGTATCAGCCTTGGCGTCGGTCTTGTCGCTCGGCGCGGTCGCCTTGTGGGCGGCCATGTCGGCGGGCGACTTGAGATCGGCCTCGGCCTTGGTGAACACCGCGTCGTCGGTCTTGGCCTTCGCGAAGGCGGCCTGCGCCTTGGCGATCATGTCCTTGGCCTGACTCGGGTTGGCCTCGAAGATCGCGAGCCGGGTGAGCTGAAGATCTCTGAAGCCCTGCGCGCCGTCCTTCGAGAGCTTGCCGACATCCTTGTCGACCGCCGCCTGGCTCGCGCTGATCTGCGTGCCGTTGTTCTGGACGGCCTGCTCCGCCGCGTAGGCAGTTCCACCGAGGATTGTGGTGAGCACGAGAGCCGCAGCCATAGATTTGCGATAGGACATGATAATATCTCCCTCTGGTGCCGGAGATAAGGCCTTCATCTGCATTGGCCTCATTCATTCCGTGTTCAGATAATAGATCAGCCATCATTTGGTCGCATGACCGAAGGATTAAAAAACGGCAATGCGCCGGGCGCTGGCCGTGGGGGCTCGGCGCGGCGGGAAGCGGCCGGCGCGCGCGTTCAGCAGCGCCAGCAGGGCCGGTGCCATGAGGCCGTGCGCGTCGGGGCGTCGGGGCAGGCGCGGCGGGTGCCGCCCAGGACGGCCCCGGGGTGGCGCATCAGCGTGCAGCTCGCGCCGATGCGCGCGCCGTGACGCCGACGATCTCCGCTCCGGCGCGATAGTCGGCGTCCACCGGCTCCCCGGCGTAGAGGGAGGCGCCCGCGCCGGCCGTGTCGATCCGGGTCCGGCGCGCGAAGATCCGCTCCGCGGCCGGGCTGCGGGCGCGCGCCCGGCCGCGGAGGAACCGGATCCTCACGCGCTCTCCGCGAGGTCCGATTGCCGCTCGAACAGGGCGCGGTAGGCCCCGTCCGGGCGGCGCATCAGGGCGGCGTGAGACCCGTCCTCGACGACGCGGCCGCGGTCGAAGACGAGGATGCGGTCGAGGGCCCGCACCGTCGACAGCCGGTGAGCGATGACGATGGCGGTGCGCCCGCGCATCAGCCGCGCCATGGCCTCCTGCACCAGCGCCTCCGATTCCGAATCCAGGCTGGATGTCGCCTCGTCGAGGATCAGGATCGGCGCGTCCGCCAGGAAGGCGCGGGCCAGCGCCACCCGCTGGCGCTCGCCGCCCGACAGCTTGACGCCGCGCTCGCCCACCGGCGTGGCGTAGCCCTTCGGCAGCCGCGCGATGAAGTCGTGCGCGTTGGCGAGGCGCGCCGCCCGCTCGATCTCCCGGGCCGAGGCGCCGGGCCGGGCGTAGGCGATGTTCTCGGCCAGGGAGCGGTGGAACAGCACCGGTTCCTGGGGCACGATGGCGACCTGCGCCCGCAGGCTCGCCTGGCTCGCCGACGCCACGTCCTGTCCGTCGATCGTCACGCGCCCGCCCGACACGTCGTAGAGCCGCTGGATCAGCTTGACGAAGGTCGTCTTGCCGGAGCCCGAGCGCCCCACCAGTCCGACCCGCTGGCCGGCCGGAATCGCGACGGTCAGCCCGTCGTAGAGGGGCCGCGTGTGGTCGCCGTAGTGGAAGCGCACGGCCTCGAAGCGGATCGCCCCGCCCGCGACCGCGAGTGGAACCGCGCCGGGGCGGTCCGCGACGCCGACGGGTTCGGCCTCCAGGGCGACCAGCTCCTCCATCTCGTTGATGGCCCGCTGCAGGTGGTTGATGTGGCCGCCGATGTCGCGGAGGTAGCCGTGCACCACGAAGGTCGAGGTCAGGACGTAGGCGACGTCGCCCGGGCTCGCCCGCTCCCGCCACCACAGCCACAGGGCGATGGCGACGATGACGGTGCGCAGGACGAGCAGCAGCCCGAGCTGGCCGGTGCCGCCCCAGGTGACGATCATCCACGTGCGCCGGGTCCGCCGCTGCCACTTCCCCAGCAGCCGGCCGAGCCGCGCCTCCTCCCGCGTCTCCGCGCCGAAGGCCTTGACGACGGCGTTGTTGCCGATCGCGTCGCTCAGCGCGCCGCCGAGGCGGGTGTCGAGGGCGTTCGACAGGGCGGCCGCGGGCGCGATGACGCGGGTCGCGAGGAGGACGGTCGCGCCGATATAGGCGCCCGCGCCGATCGCGACCGTCGCGCCGAGGGCCGGCCAGTGCAGGCCGAGCACGAGGGCCGTGCCCACCAGGACGACGAGCGCGGGCAGGAGCGACAGCAGCAGCGTGTCGTTGAGCCCGTCGATCGCCCACATGCCGCGGGAGATCTTCCGGACGGTCGAGCCCGAGAAGGTGTTGGCGTGCCACTCGGTCGAGAAGCGCTGGACGCGGGCGAAGCCGTTGCGGACGATATCGCTCATGGTGTGCAGGGAGAGCGGCACCACCAGGCTCCAGGCGACGTGCCGCAGCAGCACGGTGGCGAGGCCGAGCCCGGTCATCGCCAGGAAGGCCGGCCAGGCCGCGTCCAGCGCGGCGCCGCGCTCGCTCCCGGAGAGCGCGTCGACCAAGCGGCCCGCGTAGAGCGGCAGCAGCACTTCCGCCAGGGTGGCGAGCGTGATCGCGCCGGTGAGACCCGCGACGAGGGGCCAGCGCGCGCGCCAGCTGCGGACGACGAAGGTCAGGACGCGACGGACCGCGTCCGTCTTCCGGGGTGACGACAGAGACATGCAAGTGCCCGACGCAGGGACAGCGTCGGCTCCGGGTGACGCGGGCGTCCCATCGCGAACGATGCGCGCCGGCGAAATCAGACGGGACTGGGTTCAGAGGCGCCGGGCCACGGGGCCGGGCGGGAGCGGGAGGCGGCTAGCCGATCCGTGCGGAGGCGCCGACACGTCCTGCTCCGAGGGTCGAGAACTTGGCGATCATGCAGCCCCCTCCCTGATGCGAGCGCGACAGGTCTGCGAGGCTAGGAGGGGCCGAATTGATTCGCAATGCCCATAGCGACGCTTCGGGCCTTCGCGATAGGCCGCGCCCGACCGCCGCTTCGGACCGATCTTTCGGCCGCCGCCACCGCCGATCCATGCGCCCGGTTCAATCCTGCGAGGACCGGAAAACGGTCGCGCTTCGTTGAAAAGCTGACGCAACGCGGTGTAAACACTTGGCTGCAAACTTGGCCGTTGTGCGGCGCCTTGGTTGCGCGCCTCTCTCGGATCGCTGTCGCGGATCCGTACTTGGAGACCGACGGTGTCGCACTCCCTGGTGAACCGGGACGCGCTCGAGGAACTCACGGCCGTGATCGGCACGGAGAAGCTCGTCCGCATCCTCGACCGATTCGTCGTCAGCCTCACCACCGCCTTCGAGGGGCCGGATCGTGCCAACGACGATTACGGCCGCGAGGCGCACACGCTGGTCTCGATGTCCGGCATGCTCGGATGCGCCGAGCTCTCCCGGGCCTGCCGCGGCCTCGAGGAATCGGCCATGGCGGGCGACGATCTGACCCGATCGCTGGTCGATCTCAGGACCCTGCGCGACCGGACGGTCGCGGCCCTGCGGGACCTGCAGGCGGAGACTCGGCTGAGCGCCTAGCGCCGCGCAGCCGGATCAGGCCGCCACCACCGCGTCGAGGGGAGCCTCGAAGGTCAGCACCGCGCCCTCGCGCGGGTAGCTCATGTGGGCGGTGCCGCCGAAGCAGTGGGCGAGGCTGCGGGCGATGAGCCGCGTGCCGAACCCCGTGCGGGTCGGCGGCGTGACCGGCGGTCCGCCGCTCTCCTCCCAGCGGAACCGGAGGGTCTGGGCGCCGGCCGCCTCGGCCACGTTCCACGTGATGCAGACCCAGCCGGCGGCCACCGACAGCGCGCCGTATTTGGCGGCGTTGGTTCCGAGCTCGTGCAGCATCAGCGCCAGGGTCATGCCGTGCCGCGGGCCGAGCGTCAGGTCGGGGCCGGCGATGCGGAACCGGCCCGCGACGCCGTCCCCGTGGAGCGACACGGCCCCCTCGACCAGGCCGCTCAGGGACGCCCGGGTGAAGGAGCCCTGCAGCAGCACGTCGTGCGCCTTCGCGAGGGCCAGCAGCCGCGCGGCCAGGGCCTCGCCGGCCGCTTCCAGCGACGGCGCGTTGCGCATGGTCTGCGCCGCGACGGCCTGGACCATGGCCATGGTGTTCTTCATCCGATGGGCGAGTTCCTGCATCAGCAGCGTCTGGCGCGCCTCGGACAGCTTCTGGTCGGTGATGTCGCGCGACACTGCCAGGATGCGCTCGGGCCGGTCCGGCGCCGCGCCGATCGGCGTGACGGCCACGTCCCACCAGCGGATCGCGCCGCCGGTCTCCGACTGCGCCTGGAACCGGCTCGGCCGGCCGAGCCGCGCCCGGTCGAGCGCCTCGGCCACCGCCTCGCGGTCCTCGGGGCGCGTCCAGACGTCGATCCACGGCCGGCCGATCGCCTCCGCCTCGTCTGCCGCGGCCGACAGGGCCGGGCCGTCCTCGCTGGCGGTGATCAGGCAGCCGTCGCGGTCCAGCAGTTCCAGGTAATCGTTGGGGGCCTGGGGCAGGCCGACCGGGCGTGCGCGGCCGGGAGCGCGCGGCCGCGCCTCGGGCGCGAGCCCGGCCCCCTCTCGGGGCGGCGGCCCGCGGGGCGCCTCGGCCCGTTCGGCCGCCATGCGTCCGGCCTCGACACGGCTCGCCGCCTCGATGATGCGGCCGAGCCGCCGGCTCCGCTGCCGCTCCCAGTCGGCCTGCGCGGTTGCCTGGCTCAGCAGTCGGCGCAGGCGGATGTTCTCCGCCTCGAGCGTCTCGACGCGGCGCTCCGCCCCGTCGGTCCGCGGCCGTACGATGTCCGCTTCCATCGCCCGCCCCCCCCACGTCGTCGCGACGGGGCGCCCGTGCGCGGCGCGCCGTCGGAGGTCCCCGACCGCGGCGCGGCGACGGATGTCGGAGGCAGGGCCGCACCGGCGGTTCAGACCGCTTCTGGTGCCGGTTCCCCGCCCGCAGCCGAGCGAATCGTTGGATGTGTCACGCTACCATGACGCGCGGGATTATCAACTCAGTCCCGTATTCGATTGCGGGTGTAAACTTATGTTGATGTCTCTGGCCGGTGCGAAGACGGTTACTTGTTTCGCATCAGCAGCACGAGCCAGCCGATCCCGAGGATGAAAATTATCAATCCGATCGAGACGAAGACGGGCGTGCCGAGATCGATGAGGCGGGGCGCGAGCTGGGTGGCGAAGGCCGCCACCACCAGGGCCACCGCGACGCGCGCGGCCGCGCGCTCGATGCCGCGGGTGACCTTGTCGAGGCCCTTCACCTCGATCTCGACGGTGACGCGGCCCTGCTTCAACCGCACCAGCATCAGGTGGATCAGGGTCGGCAGCTCCGAGGCGGCGCCGTAGAGGCCGACGCCCAGGGCCTCGGCCTTCTGCTTGAGGGCCGAGAGCGAGAACTGCGTCTGCATGCTCGCCCGGACCGTCGGGCCGGCGGCGGCGAACAGGTCGAAATTCGGGTCGAGGTGGCGCATCACGCCGTCGGCGGTGACCAGCCCCTTGAACAGGATGGCGAGGTCGGTCGGCATGGCTAGGTCGTTCTCGCGGGCCATGTTCATGAAGTCGGTGAGCACCAGCCCGAGATTCAGCGGGATCGACGAGTGGCTCTCCACGAAGGACTGGGCCGAGACCTGGAGGCGGGTGAGGTCCGGGTTGCTGGTGCCGGTCCAGTCGAGGAGCACGGCCATGAGGCCGTCCGCGTCCTGCTTGAGCATGGCGCCGATCAGCACGAGCAGCTGCGAGCGCCGCCGCTGCGACAGCCGGCCGATGATGCCGAAATCGATGAAGCCGATCTTGTTGCCCGGGAGCGCCAGCATGTTGCCGGGATGCGGGTCGGCGTGGAACACGCCCTCGATCAGCGCCATCTGCAGGAACGCGTCGGTGCCCTTCTGGGCAAGCAGTTTCTTGTCGATGCCCGCCGCGCGCAGGGCCGCCTCGTCGTTGGGCGGGATGCCGTGGATGAAGTCCTGAACCAGCACCCGCTCGGAGCAGTACTCCCAGTGGATCTTCGGGAAGACGATGTCGTCGCGGTCCTCGAAGATCTGGGCCAGCAACTCGCAGTTGCGCGCCTCGTTGAGCAGGTCGAGCTCGCCGTTCAGGCCCTCCGCGAGGTGGCGCATCTGCTCCCGCGGCTGGTAGCGGGCCATGTCGGGCCACTCGTTCTCGACGATGCGGGCGCCGTGCGCCATCAGGCGCAGATCCGCCTCGATGATCTTGCGCAGGTTCGGCCGCAGCACCTTGACGATGACGTCCTCGCCCGAGTGCAGCCGCGCCCGGTAGACCTGGGCGATCGACGCCGAGGCGATCGGGTTGGTGTCGAACTCGGCGAACACCTCCATGGGCTAGGCGCCGAGATCGAGCTCGAGCTGCGGGCCGATCTGCTCCCACGTCACCGGCACGACCTGGCTGTGGAGCTTCTGCAGCTCCTCGGTCCAGGCCGGCGACAGGAGGTCCGGCCGGCTCGCCAGCACCTGCCCGAACTTGATGAAGGTCGGCCCGAGCGCTTCGATCGCCCGGCGCAGCCGCTCCGGCTCGGACAGGCGCGTGACGTCGACCCGAGGCTGACGGCGCGGCACCAGCGGCAGGTAGCGCAGGCCGAGCCGGTCCACGACGCGGGTGACGCCGAAGCCGATGAGGATCGTCGCGATCTCCGACAGCCGCTGGCGGTCGCGGGCGGCAACGAAGGCTGTCTTCAGCATGAATGGAGCGATCCGGTCGGACGGGATTGGGCGTCCGGACAGCACGAGCATAAGGACTTTTTTGCGGTCGCGAACCCCGGTTCCGCCCCGGGGCCGCAACTTAGGCGGCGCGGTCGGCGGGGCGCGGCGGCGGCGGGGCCGGCGCGGACGGGGGCGCTGGCGGCCCGTCAGAAGGCCGGCTCCAGGCCGCTGGTCCGGTAGGCCTCGGCCGCCCGCGGCGTCGTCAGGCCTGCGAGGAACCGGGCCGCGCCGTCCCGGTCCGTCGCGCCGCGCAGGATCGCCGCCGCGAAGGTGGTCATCTCCTGCACCGGGTCGGGGAGGGGGCCGACCACCTCGATGCCGGGCACGACCATCAGCTCGCTGATCTGCTGGACGGCGATGTCGGCCTCCCCGGAGACGAGCTTCTCTGCCGTGAAGCCCTGCGGGATGATCGTCGCCTTAGCGTTGACCGCCTCGGCGAGGCCGAGCCGCGGCAGCAGGCCGGCGAAGTAGATCCCGCTGGCGCCGGTCCGGGAGTAGGCCACCGAGCGCGCCGCCACCAGGGTGCGCTTCAGCGCCTCGACGGTCGCGATGTCCGGATGCGGAGCTCCGGCCTTGACGGCGATGCCGTAGCGCGAGCGCACCACGTCGATCCGGCTCTCGGGCTCGACGCGTCCCTCGGCGACCAGCCGGTCCATCGCGTCCGACAGGACCAACACCGCGTCGGCGGTCTCGCCCTCGGAGAGGGTCTTCATGATGACGGTGGTCGGCGCCCAGTGGATCGTCGTCCGGCCCCCCGCGGCCTCGAAGGCCGGGACGACGTGGGCGTCGAAGGCGCCGCGCACCACCAGCGCGCATTTCAGGCGTGTCTCGGGTCGCTCGTTCGCCATGATGGGTCTCGTGTTTCGTCTCTGGAACTGGGCGCCCCGGCGCTCCGCCGGGTCACGTCGGCTCGGCTGGCCCGCCCTCGGGCGTCGCTGCGCGGCCGCCTCAGGCTGAGTGGGCGATGGTCCGCGCGCCGAGAAGCCGGACCGTCATCGCGGCGGCTCGGCGCGGGAATAGTCGATCGCCGTGAAGCCGCCGCCCTGGTAGCGCTCCACCACCGGGTTGCCGCTGGTCTTCCCCTCCAGCGCCGCCGCGTGGGAATCGGCGCTGTCCTGCGGCGCCCAGCCGATGACGGCGCGCCCGTCCTTCCGCCACCAGGTCATGCGGCTGTTGTTCGACGCGCCCCAGATCACCACCGAGCCCGTCGGGCCGAGGTCCGGGGCCAGGGTGGCGCGGGTGATCAGCCGGGTCAGGTCGGCGTAGGACAGCCACGTGGCCAGCATCCGCGCGTCGGTCGGCTCCGGGAAGCACGAGCCGATCCGCAGGAAGACGCTCTCGACCCCGTGCTTGTCGCGGTAGAGGCCGCCCATCAGCTCGCCGTAGGCCTTGGACAGGCCGTAATAGCCGTCGGGTGCGAGGCCGCAATCGTCGTCCAGCACCTCCGAGCGCGCGTGGAAGCCGATCGCGTGGTTCGAGGAGGCGAAGATCATCCGGGCACCCTCGCGCCGGGCCGCCTCGTAGGCGTGGTAGAGGCCGCGGATGTTCGGGCCGATCACCGTCTCGAACGGGTGCTCCACGGAGATCCCCCCGAAATGGAGGATCGTGCCGCAGCCCTCCGCCAGCCGCAGGATCGCCGGCCCGTCCTCCAGGTCGGCGACCTGGAACCGGGCCCCCTCGGGTAGCGGATCGGGGAAGGGGACGCGGTCCGTGAGCCGGAGCGTCCAGCCCTGCGCGCCGAGCGCGCGGGTCAGCACGCGCCCGAGGGCGCCGGAGGCCCCGGTCAGGAGGACGGGTTTGGACGGGACGGTCTCGGCACTCATGGGACGCTGCTCCAGATTCCGGCGGCCTGGTCGGGCAGCCTTGATCAGACGGCCTCGGTCAGACGGCCTCGGTCAGACGGCCTTGGCCGCGGTGAGGGGACCGGCTTCCGCCGGGTTGCGCGGCCGCCGCACGAAGATCGCCATCGCGACGACGCCGGCCGCCGCGATCAGGGCGGCGATCACGAAGGCGCTGGCGTAGCCCCCGAGATACTGCACGGCCAGCCCCGTGGCGGTCGGCCCGATGATGCCCGAGATGTTGCTCAGGAGGTGGATGAAGCCGCTGACGCCGCCGACCCGCGCCTCGGGCACCAGCTCGTGGATCGTCGCCCAGCAGGATTGCACCGAGCTGGTCAGCATCAGCACGGCGAGCGCGATGAGCGAGACCGCCATGGCGGTGCTGGTCGCGGCGTTGACGGCGAGCAGGGCGACGCCCGCGACGGCCAGCGGCACGATCGTGGTGATCTTCCGCGCGGCGAGCTTGTCGCCCATGCGCGTGTAGACGAAGTCCGCCACCACGCCCCCGCCGACGTATCCGACGAAGCCGCAGGCCCAGGGAATCGAGGCGACCAGCGCCATCTCCTTCACCGGCATGTGCAGCGCGTCGGTGAGGTAGCTCGGGAGCCACGAGAGGAAGATGTAGAGGGTGTAATTCACCGCGAACATGCCGAGCCCGAGCGACAGGGTGCTCGGCAGGAACAGGTATTCCTTGAGCGACCGGGCATGGTCGGACGGCGCGAGGTGCGTGACGGCCCGGCTCCGCTCCACGAGGGCGATCTCCTCCGGATCGACCCGGGGATTGTCCTGGGGCCGGTCGGTCATGAGCATCCGCCACGCCACGACCCAGAGCAGGCCGACGGCGCCGATGGCCACGAACGCCACCCGCCAGCCGTACTGGATCGCCAGCAGGCCGACGACCGGCGCCGCGATGGCGCTGCCCACCGTCTGGCCCGAGAAGGTGAAGCCGATGGTCCGGGCGGTCTCCTCGCGGGGGAACCACGTGGTGATGGTGCGGTTCGTGGTCGAGTTCATCGGACCCTCGGCGAAGCCGAACAGGGCGCGGACGACGAACATCTGGGCGAAGCCGGTCACCGCGCCGGTGAGCATGCACAGGACCGACCACGCGGCGGCGGCCCAGCTGTAGACGCTGCGCGGCCCGTAGCGGTCGGCGAGCTGGCCGCCCACGAAGGCGAACAGCGCGTAGCCGAAGAAGAACGTGCTGAAGATCACCCCCAGCTCCGAGGGCGACAGGTTCAGGTCCTCCTTGACGAAGGGCGCGGCGACGCCGAGCGCGGCCCGGTCCATGTAGTTGATGATACCGGCGATGAACAGCAGGAACGCGATCAGGAATCTGTAACGCTTGGCGAACATTGGGCATCCTCCGAAATATTTATGGTTTTCTTTTCTTGATTGCTCGGTGCGGCCCGGCGGCCAGAGGTCACGGTTCGACCGCCGCCGGCTCCGCCTCTCCTGCCCCTGAGGGGCATGGTCAGGCCCACGCTCGGCGCGGGCCCGAACGCGCGTCGGCGCCTCCTACAAGAACGCGATCGTGCAGGGGCTGAGGCTCGGGCGTTCGCCCGTCCGGGTCAGGTCCCCGGTCTCGGGATCGATGGCGAAGGCGACGAGGCTGTCGCCCTGCTCGTTGGCGACGAGCAGGTGGCCTCCGTCCGGTGCCAGGATCATGAAGCGCGGGTCGCGGCCGCCGGAGGGCGTCCAGCCCGCCGGCTCGAGGCGCCCGGCCGGGTCCGCCCGGAACCGCGCGATCCCGTCCTGCCCGCGGTTCGACGCGTAGACGAACCGCCCGTCCGGCGTGACCGCGATGGCCGCGGCGGTGCTCGCCCCGAAGAAGTCCGGCGGCAGGGTCGAGGCGAGGTGCAGGGGCGTCAGCGTCCCGGCGTCCGCGTCCCACCGGCAGGTGGCGACACTCGAGTCCAGCTCGTTGACCAGAAAGGCGAGGGGCCGGTGCGGGTGGAACGCGATGTGGCGCGGGCCGGCGCCGGGCCGCATCGCGGTCTGCGAGACGACGGCGAGCCGCTCACCCGCGAGCTTCAGCACGAAGACGCGGTCGAGGCCCTTGTCGGGGACGACGACGTGGCGGCCGTCCGGCGACAGGACCACGTGGTGCGGGTGGGCGCAGGCCTGCTCGGTCCGATGCGGGCCCGGCTCGCCCGGCAGCGGCAGGACGTCGCGCGCGGGCTCCAGGCCGCCATCGGCGCGCACCGGCATGAGGGCGACCGATCCGCTGGCGTAGTTGGCGACGATCAGGAAGCGGCCGTCGGGGGCGAGGGCCTGGTGCACGCTGTTGGTGCCGCCGGTGGCGGCGCTGCCGAGACCGCGCAGGGTGCCGTCGGGCGAGACCGCGAAGGCGCTCGCCGCCTCGCCGTCGCCCTGGACCGTGTAGAGGATCGCGCGCGCCGGGTCGGTCACCAGGAAGGACGGGTTCGTCAGGTTCTCGACCCGCCCTAGACGCGTCCAGTCGCCGAGGTCGCGGCCGGTCCGGTAGATGTCGATGCCCTGGCCGCGCGCCCGGCGCCGCTCGGTCGTGAAGCAGCCCACGAAGGCGAGGCCGCGGGGGGCGGTATCGGTCATGCGGAGCATCCGGATCGGGGACAAGGCTGCGGCGGCAGCCTGCGGGATCGACCGCGCGGGGATGCCGGCCGCCCGAGAGCGGCCGCTCCGGCGCCCCGGGAGGGGGTCCGCCTCGCGGGGACCGGCGCGCTGCGCGTGTTCGGGAAGACGATCATGGTCGATCCTCCCGCCATTGGCTCAGGCCCGCCGCGGGGCGCGGCGCAGGAAATCGGGATTGAGTTCGGACAGGCGGTTCACCCCGATCAGCGCCATGTCGCGGTTGAGCTCCTCCTTGAGGATCCGCATCGCGTGCTCGACGCCCGGGACGCCGCCGAGCGCCGCGGCGAACATGAAGGGCCGGCCGAGCAGGACGAAATCGGCGCCCAGCGCCAGCGCCTTCATCACGTCGGTGCCCCGGCGGACGCCGCTGTCGACGATGATCTTCAGCCCGCCCTTCCGGGCGGCGATCTCCGGCAGCACGTCGAGGGGGGCGACGGCGTAGTCGAGCTGGCGGCCGCCGTGGGTCGACAGGATCACGCCGTCGGCGCCGCACGCCCGCGCGATGTCGACATCCTCCGGCGCCAGCAGGCCCTTCACAAGCAGGTTGCCGGACCAGCGCTTGCGGATCGCTTCCAGGTTCTTCCACGAGAGCTGGTCGCGGGCGATGGTGTTGCGCACCGCGCCCTGGGACATCATCGGCGGCCCGCGCTCGGCCTCCGTGTTCTCGAAGTGCGGGGCCCCGTGCTTGAAAAAGGTCCGGGCGACCGTTCCGAGCAGCCAGCGCGGGTGGGTGACGCTCTGCCACGCCACCTTCGGCGTGACCTTGATCGGCATGGAGAAGCCGCTGCGGATGTTGTGCTCGCGGTTGCCGAGGGTCGGGGTGTCGGCCGTGACCACGAAGGTCCGGTAGCCGGTGGCCTCGACCCGGTCGAGGAGGCGGTCGATCCGGTTCTGGTCGCCCGGCAGGTAGCCCTGGAACCAGGCCTGCGGGTTCTGGGCGTGGACGTCCTCCAGCCTGATCAGCGAGGAGGCGCTGAGGCACATCGGCAGGTTCATCCGCCGGGCCGCCTCGGCGAGCACGAGGTCGCCCCGGTAGGCGATGAAGGCGGCCCCGCCCAGCGGCCCGATGCCGAAGGGCGCCGCGTAGGTCTGGCCGAACAGCGTGGTGGCGGTGTCCCGCGCCGAGGTGTCCCGCATCAGGCGGGGCACGAGGGCGTAGTCGGCGTAGGCGCCGCGGCTCTGCGCCAGGGCCGAGCCGGTCTCGACCCCGCCGGAGACGTACTGGAAGATCATCGGCGGCAGCAGCTTGCGCGCGTGCCGCTCGAAGTCGTCGAGCGCCAGCAGGTCGCGGAACCGGTAGGGCGTGACCGCGTCGCTCCGCTTCAGGCTGGTGACGATGGCCTGCGGGGCGGCGATGCCCGCCGCAGTCGCGTCGGCGCCGCCGACGGTCGGCGCCGCGCGCTCGGGGGCTCCCAGTCCGGAGGCCGGCCGGTCGAGCGTCGCCATCGGGTCCTCCTGCGGGTCGCCGGATCGCGCGGCCTCTTGAAAGCGCTTTCAGATAGCCAGCGGCCGGGCGAGGTGTCAATATTCTGCCGGTCCGGCTCAGTTGGCCGGGCATCGCCGCGTCGCGTATCCGGTACCGGCGCGATGCCCGTCGGGCCGCTCGGGGGTGGGGGATCGATCTCAGTGCTGGACCTGCCGGAAGAGATCCTGGAGCCGCCGACGCGCGGCCCGGTTGCCCGGGACGTCGCCCGCCGCGCCGGCGTCTCGACCGCGACGGTCTCCCGGGTTCTCAACGGCTCCGCCGGGGTCCGGGCCGACAAGCGCGAGGCGGTGATGCGGGCCGCGCAGGATCTCGGCTTCGTCGCCAACGGCGCGGCCCGGGCGCTCTCCACGCGACGGTTCATGGCGGTCGGCGCGGTCGTGCCGAACATCGAGAACGAGGCCTTCGTGCGCGTCCTGTCGAGCTTCCAGGACAGGCTGCGGCAGGCGGGCTACACCCTGGTCGCGGCCAATGCCGGCTACGACCTGGAGGACGAGCTCCGCGAGGCGACGTTCCTGCTGGAGCGGGGCGTCGACGGGCTGATGCTGGTCGGCGACATCCACCACCCGGACCTTCACGCCCGGATCGCCCGCGCCGGCATCCCGATGGTCCAGACCTTCAGCCTGTCCCGCGAGCGGCCCTGCGTGGGCTTCGACAACGCCGCCTCGGCGGCCCGGGCGGCCAACTACCTGATGGACCTCGGTCACCGCCGGATCGGGGTGATCTCGGGTCTGCGCAAGGACAACGATCGCGGCGGCGCCCGGGTCACGGGCATCGCGGCGGCGCTCGCGGCCCGGGGCCTGCGGCTCGCCCCGGAGCACGACATCGAGATCTCCTACGGGATCGGCGGCGGCCGCGACGGGTTCCGCCAGATGCTGGCGGGCGGACCGCCGCCGACCGCGATCATCTGCGGCACCGATCAGATCGCCTTCGGGGCGATGATCGAGGCGCGGGCCCGCGGGCTCTCCGTCCCCGGGGACCTGTCGGTGATCGGCCACAACGATTCCGACTTCGCGCCCTTCCTGGACCCGGCGCTGACGACGATCCGCATCCACTCCGCCGAGATCGGCCACGCCGCCGGCGACCACCTGATCGCCCGGATCCAGGGGCGGCCGATGGTCCGCCTCACCGAGATCGACGCCGAATTGATCCTGCGCGCCAGCACGGCCCCGCCGAGGCGTACCGGCGCCTGACCTGCGCTATCTTGCCACCTCTTTGAAATCGCTTACAACATGCGGACCGGCGCGGCCGGGTCCGCGCCCTCTCCGGAACACAGCATGGCTCCCCGCATCGTCCTCCTGCACGCGACGCCGGTCGCCATGGCGCCGATCCAGGCCGCCTTCGCCGAGCGCTGGCCGGAGGCCGAGACCGTCAACCTGCTCGACGACGGCCTGTCCCTCGACCGGTCGAAGGAGCCGGGCGCGATCTCGGAGAGGATGATCGAGCGCTTCGTGCGGTTCGGCCGCTACGGCCACGACATGGGCGCCGACGGCATCCTGATCACCTGCTCGGCCTTCGGGCCGGCGATCGATCGGCTGATCGAGAGCGTGCCGGTGCCGGTGCTCAAGCCCAACGAGGCGATGTTCCGCGCCGCCATCGCTCAGGGCGCGCGCATCGGCATGCTGGCGACCTTCGGCCCCTCGGTCGGCACGATGACGGACGAGTTCGAGGAGTTCGTCGCCGAGACCGGGCGCCCGGCAAGCCTGCGGACGGTCCTGGTGGACGACGCGATGGAACGGCTGCGCGCCGGCGATGCCGAGACCCACAACCGGCTGATCGCCGAGCGGGCGCCGGACTTGCGCGACTGCGACGCGATCATGCTCGCGCATTTCTCCACCTCGCGCGCGGCCGAGGCCGTGCGGAAGGCCGTCGACATCCCGGTGCTGACCGCGCCCCACGCGGCGGTGGACCGGATGCGGGCGATGATCGAGACCGGCGGGAGCGCCTGAGCCATGACGCGACCCATGAAGCTCGGGTCCTACAAGGATCGTCTCAGCGGCCATTGCGGCTTCCTGTTCACGGAGCTGCCGCTGGCCGAGCGCTTCGCGGCGGCGGCCCGGGCAGGGTTCCGCGCCGTCGAGCACCCCAACCTGTTCGCGACGCCGGCCCGCGAGGTCGCGGGCTGGCTGGAGCGGGCCGGCGTTCCGCTGGTCCAGACCGGCTTCCCGGCGGGGGACGCCGCCAAGGGCGAGAAGGGGTTCGCGGCCCTGCCCGACCGGATCGACTACTACCGCTCCACGATCGAGCCGACCCTGGACTACGTCGCGCAGCTCGGCTGCCGGATGGTTCACCCGATGGCGGGCGTCCGGCCTGCCGGGGTCGAGCGGGCGCGGCTCTGGGACACCTACCTCGACAACCTCGCCTTCGCGGCCGACGCCGCCGGCGCGCGGGGCATGACGGTGATCGTCGAGCCGATCGGCCCCGGCTCGATCGCCGACTACGTGATCGACGACCCGCTGGTGGCGGTCGAGGCGATCCGGGCGATCGGTCGCGACAACGTCAAGCTCCTGTTCGACGCCTATCACTGCGTCTGCCTCGGCCACGATCCGGCGGCGCTGATCCGGGCGCACGCGCCGCTCATCGCCCATGTCCAGATCGCCGACGACCCCGGGCGGCACGAGCCCGGGACCGGCACGATCGCCTTCGACCCGATCTTCGCCGCCCTGGAGGAGGTCGGCTATTCCGGCTTCGTCGGCTGCGAGTACCATCCCGCGGCCGGCACCGAGGCGGGGCTCGGCTGGATGAGGGCGGACGCGGCGTAGGCCGGGGGCTCAGAACCGGGCCGCGACGCCGCCGATGATCGTGCGCGGCTGCCCCGGCGTCGCGTAGCGGTTCTGGAATGCCCGGTCGTAGAACGTCGCGTCGAACACGTTGTCGACGTTCAGGTAGATCCGCACGCCCGGCGCGATCTGGTAGTACGAGATCAGGTTGACCAGCGTGTATTGCGGCAGGTTGAAGGTCGCGAGCGCCGTCCCCGCGGCGCGACGACCGACGAAGTCGAGGCCGCCGCCGAGCCCCAGACCCTTCAGCTCGCCGCTCTGGAACTCGTAGACCGTCTGGAACGCGAGGCTGTTGGCGGGCACGTTGGCGATGCGCGTGCCGACCGGAAGGGTGTTGTCGCGGGCGACGGCCGCGTCGACGCGCGTGTAGGTCCCGATCACGCGCCAGCCCGGTGCGAGGTAGCCCGCCGCGGTCAGATCGAAGCCGCGGCTGCGGATTGCGCCGGTGGCGACGCTGAAGTTCGGATCGACCGGGTCGGTGCTGAGGACGTTGGACCGCCGGATCTCGAACAGGGCGGCGGTGGCGTCGAGGCGGCCGTCGAGGAGGCTGACCTTCGCGCCGGCCTCGTAGCCCTCACCCTCCTCGAACGCGAAGGGCCGGCCGCTGCGATCCGTGCCGATATTGGGCCGGAAGGAGCGGGCGTAATTGCCGTAGACCGAGACCGTGTCGGTCAGGTCGTAGAGCAGGCCGAAGCGCGGCGTCGCCACCAGGCCCTGCAGGCTGGTGGTGCCCTTCGTGAGGTTGTTCGTCGAGACCAGCCCGAGATCCTCGACCCGCACACCCAGGAGCGCGTGGAGGCGGGGCGTCAGGTCGATCTGGTCCTGCACGTAGCCGGCGTAGCTCTCGGTCTTCTGCAGGAAGTTCGTGACCCGCGCGGTGATCGGCGGCAACGGCTGGCCGTAGCGCGGTGCGAGCAGGTCGAGGAGGAACGGGTTCGTCGCGACGTTCGAGCGGTTGAACACCTCGCGGTAGCGGTAGCTGTCGTATTCCAGCCCGAGCAGGAGCGTGTGGCGGAACGGGCCGGTCTCGAATTTGCCCGCGAGATTCGCCTGCAGGTCGAGATCGGACCACGTCAGGTCCCGCCATTCCAGGGTTCGCCGCTGGGTCCGGCCATCCGGCAGCAGGCCGATGGCGCCGACCCCGTAACCCGACAGGTTCCCGCCGAGCACCTGCGCGCCGGCGTTCAGCACCCAGTCCTGGTCGAACCGGTGCTCGACGCGCAGCTGGCCGAGGGCGTTGTCGACATGGGCCGGCGGCAGGCCCGGCTCGCCGATGAAGCGGCTGCGCGGCAGGGCGCGCACGTTGCCTCCCAACGGCACGATGCCGCGGTCGAAGGTCTGCGCCGTGCTGATGAAGTCACCCTCCAGGGTGATGGTCGTGTCCGCATTCGGCTTCCAGGCGATGACCGGGGCGAGGGCGTAGCGGTCGCTGGTGACGAAGTCCCGGAAGCTGCCGTTGTCCTCGACGGCGCCGGTGACGCGCGCCAGCACCTGCCCGCTCTCGTCGAGGGCGCCCGTGGCGTCGAAGGTGCTCCGCTTGGCGCCGAAGCTGCCGTACTGCGTGCCGATCGTGAGGGAGCGCGCCGCGAGGGGCTGCTTGGTCACGATGTTGAAGGTGCCGCCGGGATCGCCGCGGCCGTACAGGAAGGCCGAGGGGCCTTTCAGCACCTCGATGCGCTCGATGGAGACGATGTCGGGGCTGTTCGGGTAGCCGCGATTGATCGGGAATCCGTTGCGGTAATACTCGCCGGTGGCCACGCCGCGGATCGTGAACTCGGTCAGGCCGAGGCCGCCGAAATTGTTGCCGCGGCCGACACCCGCGAGGTCGAGGGCCGTGTCGATCCGCGTGGCCGCGGCGTCCTCCAGCACCTCCTGCGGTACCGCCACGATGGTCTGGGGCACCTCGCGCACGGGCGTGTCGGTCCGCGTGGCGCTCACCGCGCGCGCGATTCGGTAGCCGTCGACGCGGGTATTCCCGTCGCCGATCCCCGCCACCGAGAGTTCCTCCAGCTGGATCTCCTGGGCGCTGTCAACGGCAGTTTGTGCCGAGCCTGAGGACGGAAGAAATACCGGAGCGAGGATCAGGGAGATCTTGACTGCGCGCCCGGAAACGCCGCGCGAAGCCCGTGTGCAAGGATTTGCACAGTTACGCCGTACCACGATGTCGACCATTCTGTTTCGAGTGGCGCCAGATACGGTAGAGAAACACTCACGGTCAAGCTTGCTCTCGAGGTCATCCCGAAGGCTGGATTTCGAATAACTATAATCTGCGCGGGATCGACATCGCGCCTATGGTCTGGCGGGAGCCCGGACTCGTCGGTGCGAGACTGCGCTGCGGGCCTCCCGATCCCGACGGGCCGCGGTGAACGCCGTCGCACCGTCAACGGTTCGGGCCAAGTCCGCGGCGGGCCGCCTCGCGCTGTGCGGCCGGCCGCGGCGCCCCGGAGAGCGGCGCGAATCTGTCGCCGGACGCCGACGCGGACCGGGAGCGGTTCAGTGTCGGACGGCCCGAGTCCGCCGCGTCGCGCGGGAACAGTCCACAGGATCGTGCGCCACCGGCGCGGCGCCGGACCCGCTCCGGGTCACGCGTCGCCGAACAGCACCGCCCGGCGCTCCAGCACGGCGGGCCAGACCTCCGGATTGACGAGGCGCGGCGGCGTCTCGCCGCGGAGCAGGCCGACGATCTGCTCGGCCCCCCAGGCGGCCACGTTGCGCCGTGCCTCGTGGGTGACGCCGGCGGTGTGGTAGGTCGCCACCACGGTGTCGAGCTGCAGCAGGGCCGCGTCGAGGGGCGGCGGCTCCGGCGACCAGACGTCGAGGCCCGCCCCCGCGAGGTGGCCGGCGGTCAGCGCCGCGGCGAGCGCGGCCTCGTCGTGGACGCCGCCGCGGGCGGTGGTGATGAACAGTGCCCCCGGCCTCATCGCCGCGAAGCTCTCGGCGTCGAAGCTGCCGCGGGTCGTGTCGTCGAGGGGGCAGTGCAGGGACACGATGTCGGACTCGGCGAGCAGTCGCGCCCGGTCGACCGGCTCCGCGCCGCGGGCCCGGATCTCATCGCCCGAGAGCAGGGGGTCGTGGGCGAGGACCCGCATGTCGAAGCCGCGGGCCAGCTTGGCGACCTCCCGGCCGGTATGGCCGATCCCGATCAGGCCCAGGGTCGCGCCGCCGATCTCGTGGCCCATGAGCGATTCGCGGGTGAAGCCGCGCGCGGTCCGGAGCAGCCGGTCCGAGACGCAGATCTTGCGCGAGACGGCGAGCATCAGGCCGATCGCCAGCTCGGCCACCGAGCGGGCATTGCCGCCCACTTGGTTCACCACCGCGACGCCGGCCCGGGTGCAGGCGGCGGCGTCCACCGTGTCGAAGCCCGCCCCGGCCGACGAGACCGCCAGGAGGTCGGGGCATTCGGCGAGCAGCGCGTCGGTCACGTGCCAGCGGCGCGGCAGCTCGTCCCGCGCCGGCGAGACGTGGAGGACGTGGGCCCGCGCCAGCAGCGCGGCCAGCACGTCATCCGGCCCCTGCAGGTCGCCGACCTGCAGGTCGATGTCGGGCTCGGTCCCCAAGCGCGCGTCGAAGACCGGGTTGATCCAGACGTTGAATCGGCAGACGCGCTTGCGGACCGCCACGCGGGATCAGCCCTTCACCACCGCGTCGATCGCGTCGATGACGTGGTCGATGTTGTGGGTGTTGACCGCGGCCACGCAAATCCGGCCGGTCTCCAGAGCGTAGACCTCGTGCTCCTCGCGCAGGCGGGTGGCTTCGGCGGGGCTCAGGCCCGTGTAGGAGAACATGCCCTTCTGCGCCTTGATGGCGTCGAAGCCGCGCTCGGGGTGGCGCTGCTGCAGGCTGTCGGCCATCCGCTCGCGCATGGCGCGGATCCGGTCGCGCATCTCGGCGAGCTCCCGCTCCCAGTCGGCGCGCAGCTCCGGATCGGTCAGCACGATCTCGACGATCGCCGCACCGTGGGTGTGCGGGTTCGAGTAGCTCGCCCGGACGAGGCGCTTGGCGAAGGCCTCGACCTTGCCCTTCGCGGCCGGGCTCTCGGCCACGATGGTCAGCGCGCCGACGCGCTCGCCGTAGAGCGAGAACGACTTCGAGAACGAGGAGGCGACGAGGAACTCCTGGCCGGACTCCGCGAACAGGCGCACCGGCTCGGCGTCGGCGTCGAGGCCGTTGCCGAAGCCCTGGTAGGCGATGTCGAGGAACGGGATCAGGCCGCGCTCGGCCATCAGGGGCACGAGGTCGCGCCACTCGTCGAGGCTTAGATCGGCGCCGGTCGGGTTGTGGCAGCAGGCGTGCAGCACCACGATCGAGCCCTTCGGCAGATCCTGGAGATAGGCCTTCATGGCCGGGTAATCGGCGCCGCCGGTCTCGGCCGAGAAGTAGGGGTAGTCGACCACGGTGAAGCCGGCCTGGCTGAACAGGGCCTTGTGGTTCTCCCAGCTCGGGTTGCTCACCGCCACGGTGGCGCCTGGGTAGAGTTTGGCCAGCAGGTCGGCGCCGGTCTTCAGGGCGCCGGTGCCGCCGATGCTCTGGAGTGTCGCGGCCCGGTTCTGGGACAGGATCGGCGCACCCTTGCCGAACAGCAGCTCCTGGACGGCGTCGCGGAACGGCTTCGTGCCCTCGATCGGCCGGTAGGTCTTGGGCAGGCCCTTCTCGATCCAGCGCTTCTCGGCGGTCTGCACGGCGCGCAGGCGCGGCACCTTGCCGTCCGCGTCCGTGTACACGCCGACGACGAGATTCAGCTTCTTCGGGCTCGGGTCGGCGTTGAAGGCCTCGAACAGGCGCATGATCGGGTCGAGCGGCGCGTCCTGGATGCCGGCGAACAGCGAGGTCATGATCGTCAATCGTCCCAGAGGGTCTCGGCCGGCCACGCGTGGAGAGGTGCCGGCACGCCCGGCGACGGGCCGGGCCGATGCCCTTATTCCGCACATCGCGCCCGCCCGCCAGCGCTTCCGCGCGCATCAGCGTCCCGATCCACTCAACCATCCGGCGCCGATCCGCCGCCAGCGCCCTTCCGGTGGGGGCTCCGACGGTCCTAGAGTGCCGCCATGATCCGTCGCCTCGTCCCGTTCCTCGCCCTTCTCTGGACGGCCGCCCCGGCCGTCGCGCAGGCGCCGGTGCGGATCGGGCTGTCGGCGCCGCTGACCGGTCCGGACGCCGCCTACGGCCAGGGGCTCCGGCAGGGCGCCGAGCAGGCGGTGGCCGACCTCAACCGCGCCGCGGGCGGGCGCCCGCGCTGGGTCCTCGTCCCGGCCGACGACGGCGGCGAGGCCCGGCAGGCCGCCGCGGTCGCGAAGAAGTTCGCCGCCGACAACGTGCGCCTCGTGGTCGGGCCGCTCGAATCCGGGGCGGTCGCGGCCGCGGCGCCCGTCTACGAGGAGGCGGGTGCGGTCGTGGTCGCGCCCGCGGCGGCCTACGGGCCGCTGACCGGGCGGAGCCTGTGGAACCTGTTCCGCCTCGGACCGAGCGACGCGCAGCAGGGCCGGGCTGCCGGGGCCTATCTGGCGAAGGCCTTCGCGGGGCGCCGGGTCGGGATCGTCAGCGACCGCTCGACCTTCGGCCGCGGCCTCGCCGACGCGGTGGCGGCACGGCTGAAGGAGGCCGGCACGCCGGAGGTGCTGTTCGACGGCTTCCCCCGGGGCACCCGCGACCTCGCGGACCTCGTCGCGCGGCTGAGGGCGGCGCGCCCCGACGCGGTGTATTTCGGCGGCCTCGCGCCGGAGGCCGCGACCCTGCTCCACGCCATGCGCGAGGCCGGCCTCGGCGCGACGCTGGTGGCGAGCGACGGCATCCTCGACCCGGCCTTCGCCGCCGCGGCCGGCGGGGACGGGGAGGGCACCGTCATGACCCTGGTTCCCGACCCGCCGCGCCTGCCCGAGCCGCGCGGCGCCCGCCCGGCGCCGCGGTCCCCCGAGGCGGAGAGCGTCGCGGCCGCGGCCTACGCCGCCGTGGAGCTGCTGGCGCAGGCGACCGAGCGCGCCCGCGCCGCCGACCCGAAGACCGGCCGCATCGCCGATGGCCGCAAGGTGGCGGAGGCCGTGCGGACGGGACCGTCGCGGACGCTGCTCGGATCGGTGGCCTTCGATGCGCGGGGCGACCGCTCCGGAGCGCCGGTCGCCCTGCGGATCTGGCGCCGGACCCCGGACGGGCGCCTCGACTACGCCGGCAACGACGCGGAGCCGTGAAAGCCGGCGAATCGTGTCGATGACGGAAGGTGTTCGGCCTCCGTGACTTGCGGCCGGTTCCCGCGGGGACTACATGCGGGCGGTGCTGCTGAGCTGGCGCGGGCGGTCCCCCGGATCGGATCCGCGCCCTGCGGCGTTTCCCGAGCTCGATGACAGCCGAACACGCATTGCCGGAACGCCTGCTGCCGGACGGTCCGACTGGAGAAGGTGCATGGCGAAAGAAGAATTGATGCAGTTCGATGGTCTCGTGATCGAGATCCTGCCGGATGCGCGCTACCGCGTGCAGCTCGACCAGGGCCACGAGATCGTGGCCTACACGGCCGGCAAGATGAAGAAGAACCGCATCAAGACGCTGGCCGGCGACCGGGTGACGGTCGAGATGTCGCCCTACGACCTCGAGAAGGGCCGCCTCGTGTTCCGCCACAAGGACGAGCGCTCGTCCGGACCCCGTCCGCCGGTGCGCGGCGGCCAGTTCCGCCGCCGTTGACGGCCGGGCGCGCGAGCCGGACTTCCTCGGCCGCGCCCGCCTACCTGCTGCTGACCGTCACGGCGCTCCTCTGGGCCGGCAACGCCGTCACCAGCCGCTGGGCGCCCGGTCACGTCTCGCCCCAGGTCATCACGACGCTTCGCTGGGCGGTGGCCTGCCTGGTGCTCATGCCCTTCGCCGGGCGCCGGCTCGCCGCCGCGTTGCCGCTGCTGCGGCCGCACTGGCTGCGCATCCTGCTGATGGGCGGCCTCGGCTACACGGCCTTCAACTGTCTGTTCTACGCGGCCGGCGTCCATACCGGCGCGATCAACCTCGCCCTGTTCCAGGGCGCGATCCCCGTGCTGGTGATCGTCCTGAACCGGCTCGCCTACCGGGTCCCGGTCGCGCCGGGACAGGTGCTGGGCGTGGCGCTGACCCTGGTGGGCGCCGGCCTCGCCGCCACGCACGGCGACTTCTCCGTGCTGACGAACCTCGCCTTCAACCGCGGCGACGTGCTCGTCTTCGGCGCCTGCCTGCTCTACGCGGGCTACACGATCTTCCTGCCGACGCGCCCGAAGGTGCCGGCCCTGGCGTTCTTCGCCGCGATGGCGATCGCGGCGTTCGTCACCTCGCTGCCGCCGCTCGCCGTCGAGTGGGCGACCGGCCACGCCGTCTGGCCCAACCGCGAGGGCTGGCTGATGGTGGCCTTCGTCGGCCTCGGGCCGTCGCTGCTGGCGCAGCTCTTCTTCATGCGCGGCGTCGAGATCATCGGCCCGAACCGCGCCGGCCTGTTCGTCAACCTCGTGCCGATCTTCGGCGCGATCCTCGCCGTCCTGCTGGTCGGCGAGCCGTTCGGGACGACGGAGGCCGCCGCCCTGGCCCTGGTGCTGGCCGGGATCGCCTGCGCCGAGCGCCTGAAACCGGCGCCCGTCGCGGCGGCGACTCCGGAAGCCGCCTACTCGCAGACGCGGACGCGGCGGATGTAGACGTCGCCGTAGGCATCGTAGGTCCGGCGGCGCTCGAAGTGGCAGACCGGGCCGTAATCCTCCTCGACGTAGACCGGCGGCGGGGCGCGGTAGACCGGGCGGCCCGGGTAGTAGCCGTTGTTGGCCGACGCGATGGCGCCGCCGACGGCCAGGCCGCCGAGCACGCCGAGGGCGGCCGCGCCGCCGGCGCCGATGCCGTCGCGGGCCTGGGCGGCCGGCGCGAGCGTGGCGAGGCTCCCGACGACAAGGCTCGTCGCGAGAAGGTACTTCATGACATCCCCCTGAAAGCAGGCGATTCGTGCCGATCGATCGGCACAGAGCTGCTACCACACCCGAGCTTTGGGGCGTTTGTTCGGCCGCACGTGCCGGCTTGACGTGAGGTGCTCCGCCGCACCAAACCCAGGGGCGAGCGAGAGGAGCGGCGACCGTCATGGTGACACGGGGCTTCGTCGGACGCAGGCAGCCGCCCGAGACCGGCGCGCGCCTGCCGCCGGGTCAGTATCTGACCGACGACTTCCCGATCCTCCAGATCGGTCCCAACCCGACCGTCGACATGGCGACGTGGCGGTTCACGCTGCGCGAGGGGTCCCGGCCGATCAAGGCGTGGAGCTGGGCGGAGTTCGAGGCGCTGCCCCGCACCACCTGGCACGGCGACATCCACTGCGTCACCAAGTGGTCGAAGTTCGACACGACCTGGGAGGGCGTCAGCTTCGACGACATCCTGGCCGATGCCGCGATCTCCGCGCCGACGGGCTACCTCCTGGCGGAATCCCACGACGACTACACCACGAACGTGCCGGTGGCCGACCTCGTGGGCGGCCGCGCCCTCGTGGCGACGCGCTACGAGGGTCAGCCGATTCATCCGGATCACGGCGGCCCGGCGCGGCTGTTCGTGCCGCACCTCTACTTCTGGAAGAGCGCCAAGTGGGTGAAGGGCCTCCGGTTCACCCAGACCGACACCGCCGGCTTCTGGGAGCTGCGCGGCTACCACATGTACGGGGATCCCTGGCGTGAGCAGCGCTACATCGGTGACTGAAACGGTGGCTGAAGCGGTGCCTGGCGCGGTGACGGACAGGGAAGCGGACCCGGCGATCGAGCCCATCGTCTTCCGCTGGCACGAGGCGGAGATCGCCGCGATCGCGCCGGTCACGCCGCGCGTGAAGAGCGTCCGGCTGCGCTGCGGACTCGCCGAGGCCTACCGGGCCGGGCAGCACGTCGATGTCCGGCTCACCGCGGAGGACGGCTACCAGGCGCAGCGCAGCTACTCCATCGCCTCGGCGCAGGACGGCAGCGGCACCCTGGAGCTGATGATCGAGGGCCTGCCGGACGGCGAGGTCTCGGGCTGGTTCTCGCACTGCGCCGAGGTCGGCGACCGGGTCGAACTGCGTGGGCCGATCGGCGGCTCGTTCTCCTGGGACGGACCTGACGGCGGGCCCCTGCTCCTGGGCGGCGGCGGCTCCGGCGTGGTACCGCTCCTGGCGATGCTGCGGCGGCGGGCGCAGAACTGGCGGGCGATCCCGGCGGCGCTGATCTACTCGGCCCGCACCCGCGCGGAGGCGATCGCGGTCGCCGAGCTGGAACGGCTCGCCGAGACGGACCCCAACTTCTCCCTGCATCTCGCCACGACGCGCGAGCCCGGCGGCAGGCGGATCGACGCGCCCCTCGTCGCCGACGCCCTCGCGCGGATCGGGGCACCCGGGAAGGTGTTCCTCTGCGGCTCGAACCGCTTCGTGGCCGCGGCCTCCGACCTGATCCTGGCGCAGGGCGTCGCGCCGGGTCTGATCCGGACCGAACGCTTCGGCGCCTGAAGGCGCCGCGATCTTCCGCATCGGAGGGGACGTCGGCGCGGTCGTCCCGCGAGCGGAGCGATCCGGACGGTGCCACCCTCGTCGAGGCCGCGCTGCCCTGGATCGCTTCGCTGCGCTCGCGATGACGGAGAGGGGCGCGTCCACCGAGGGTACAAACGAACAGCCTGTCAGGGGCTGAAGATCAGCACGAGGTAGACGAAGAACAGCACGAGGTGCACCGCGCCCTCCAGCACGGTGGTGCGCGAGCCCGAGAAGGTCTGCGCGCTGAGGATCAGCGTCACGGCGAGCAGGGTCATCTCGGTGGGCTTGAGGCCCAGCACCACGGTCTGGCCGGTGAGCAGCCCGATGGTCAGGATCGCCGGCACGGTGAGGCCGACCGTCGAGGTGGCCGCCCCCAGGCACAGGTTGATCGCCCGCTGGAGCTCGTTGCGGGCCACCGCCTTGAGCGCCGAGATCCCTTCCGGCGTGAACACGATGGCGGCGATCAGCACGCCGCCCAGCGCCGACGGCGCGCCGAGGGCGGCGATGCCGTGGTCGAGGATCACCGCGAGGCTCTTGGCCAGGATCACGATCGGCACGACGTTGGCGAGCAGCAGGCCGATATGCTTCGCGACGCTGCCGCCCGAGACCGGATCCGCGCCGTGCGACGGCTCCGTCGCCTCGGGGACTTCCGCGTCGATGAAGAACTCGCTGTGGCGCCCGGTCTGGATCAGCAGGAACACGCCGTAGAGGGCGAGGGTGAACACCGAGAACGTCACCGCCTGCAGGGTCGTGAGGGTCCCGTCGCTGGTAGAGCTCGTGAAGTTCGGGATGATCAGCGCGATGGTGGTGAGCGGGATGATCACCGACAGGAAGGCCGAGGCACCCTGGAGGTTGTAGCGCTGCTGGTGGTGGCGCAGGCCGCCGACGAGGAGGCCCAGCCCGACCACGCCGTTCAGCACGATCATCAGCACCGCGAACATCGTGTCGCGGCCGAGCGTCGGCGCGTCCTTGGCCGACAGCATCACGGCGGAGATCAGCGCCACCTCGATGATGACGATGGCCAGGGTCAGGACCAGGGTGCCCAGGGGCTCGCCGAGGCGGTGCGCCAGCTCCTCGGCCTCGTGCACCACGCCGAAGGCCGCCCAGACGATCACGCCGAGCAGCCACGCGAACAGGCTCCCCGCGAACAGGGGGTCCGACAGGTCTCCGAGCCAGCCCTTGCCGAACCACGCGAAGGCGAGAACCGTCGCCCAGGCTACCGCCACCCGCAGAGCTGCCATCATGATGAACGTCTACTCCGGCCGGATCGCGTCGGGGCTGCGATGTACGAGACTCGACCGTGCCTTAGCAGGTCGCAGCACCGGTGTCGGCCTCGGTGTCGGCCTCCCGGCCGCGCGGCGACCGGGTGGGGGGCCGATCGTCGGGCGTGGGATCGTCGTGAGCCGCACCCGCCGCGCCGCGGATCGAGCGCGCGCAACCGCCCCATGCTGCAACGGGAGTGGTCAGTCGGCGCGCTTGGCGCTACCTTCCAGGCACCCGAATAAAGTCCGGCGCCTGATTCCCCCGCCGCGCGATGGCGCGCTGCCGGGCGCGGCACGGCCGTTGAGAGTTCCCGAAGCTTGCCTTTCCCGACCCTGCCCGCCCCCCTCGCGCGGGCCTTGAGCGACCGCGGCTACGCCGACCCGACGCCGGTCCAGGCCGCCGTGCTGGAAGCCGCCGCCGGCTCCCGCGACCTCCTCGTCTCGGCCCAGACCGGGTCCGGCAAGACCGTGGCCTACGGCCTCGCCATGGCCAGCATGCTGATCGGGGAGGCCGACCGGCTGCCGCCCCCGGCGGCGCCCCTCGCCCTGGTGATCGCCCCGACCCGGGAACTCGCCCTGCAGGTCCAGCGCGAGCTGTCCTGGCTCTACGGCCCCGCCGGCGGCCGCGTCGCGGCCTGCGTCGGCGGCATGGATCCGCGCCGGGAGAGCCGGATGCTCGCGGAGGGAACCCACATCGTGGTGGGGACGCCGGGCCGCCTCCGCGACCACCTCGAGCGCCGCAACCTCGACCCGACGGCGCTGCGCGCCGTGGTCCTCGACGAGGCGGACGAGATGCTCGACCTCGGCTTCCGCGAGGACATCGAGTTCATCCTCTCGGCGACGCCGCCGGAGCGGGCCACGTACCTGTTCTCCGCGACCCTGCCGAAGGGCATCGAGGCCCTGGCCGAGCGCTACCAGCGCGACGCCCTGCGGCTCGCCATCAAGGGCGAGACCCGCGGACACGCCGACATCGCCTACCGGGCGGTGCGGATCATGCCGCGGGAGACCGAGCACGTGGTGCTCAACCTGCTGCGCGAGGCGGACGCCAAGACCGCGATCGTCTTCTGCAACACCCGCAACGCCGTCCGGCACCTCCAGGCCAGCCTGACCGAGCGGGGCTTCTCCGTTGTGGCGCTGTCGGGCGAGCTGGGCCAGGGCGAGCGCAACGCCGCGCTCCAGGCCCTGCGCGACGGTCGCGCCCGCGTCTGCGTCGCGACCGACGTGGCAGCCCGCGGCATCGACCTGCCGTCGCTCAGCCTCGTGATCCACGCGGACCTCCCGCACGACGCCGAGGTCATGCAGCACCGCAGCGGCCGCACCGGCCGCGCCGGCCGCAAGGGGACCTCGGTGCTGCTGATCCCCAATTCCCGGCGGCGCCGGGCCGAACAGATGTTCGCCATCGCCAAGGTGAGCCCCGAATGGTCGGGCCCGCCCTCGGCCGACGAGATCCGTCGGCTCGACGGCGAGCGCATGCTCTCCGACCCGCTCTTCGCCGAGCCGCCGGCCGAGGAGGACGTCGCGCTGGCCGAGACGCTGCTCGCCGGCAAGAGCCCGGAGGAGCTCGCCGCGCTCCTAGCACGGGTGTACCGCACCCGCCTGCCAGCGCCCGAGGAAGTCAGCGATCCGGGCGAGGGCCGCGCGCCCCGCGGCGAGCGGCCGCCCTACGACCCGATGGACCCGGAGCGGATCGCCGCCATGGGGCCGGCGGTCTGGTTCCGGCTCAACCTCGGCCGCCGCGACAACGCCGACCCGCGCCGGCTGCTGCCGATGCTGACCCGCCGGGGCGGCATCGGGCGCCAGGAGATCGGCGCCATCCGGATCTTCGACCGCGAGACCAAGTTCGAGGTGCGGGGCAACGCGGCGGCGCGCTTCGCGGAATCCTTCGCCCGCAACGGTTCGCCGGAGATCCAGGTCGAGGCGCTGGCGGGCGACGGGGCGCCGGCCGAGCGCAGGGGCCCGCCTGCCGGGCCGAAGGGGTTCGCGAGCCCGCGCGCCGGCAAGCACCAGCGGAAGGTCGAGCGCACCGGGCCCAAGGGCGACAAGGCCGGGCGCCAGACGGGCCGGGCCTGAGCGCCGGGCCGCGTGAGCCGTCCGGCCCCGTTATCGGGGCCGGCGCGGCGGATCAGAAGACGTTCTTGACGGCGTCGCCGAGGGCGTCGACGCTCTCCTTCAGCTTCCGCCCGGCTGGTGCCAGGGACGGAAGCTTGATCCCGAGCACCTCGGTGTCCTCCGCCTCGGCCGGCTCAGCCTGGGCGACGGTCGCGGTCGGGACGCCCTTCGCCTTGTCGGCGGTCCGCGTTGGCGCCGGCGTCTTGCGGGCCGCCGCCTTGGGCGCGGGCTTCTCGCTGCGCTCGGGCTTGTCGGACCGCTCGGCCTTCTGGTTCCGCTCGGCCTTCTCCGCACGCTCGGTCTTCTCGGCGCGCTCCGCCTTCTCCGCCCGCTCGGCCTTGTCCGGACGTTCGGTGCTCTCCACCACAGGCGTCGGCTTCGGTGCGGCCGGCTCGACGAGCTCGCGAGCGCGGACCGTCTCGGAGGCCCGGGGCGTCTGAAGCGCGGCCGTGCGGACCGGCACCAGCGGCGCGACTTCCCGCGCGGCCGTGACAGGCGTGACGGGAGTCGGGACCGGGATGCGCTGCGTCGGCGCGACGGGGGCCGCGGCGACCTTCGCGGGCTGCGGGGCGGGCGCGGGCGCCTTCGGGGCAGGCGTGATCGCCGCGAAGGCTTCCGGCAGCGACACCATCCTGAGCGCCGGCGTCTCCGGCTTGGCGGGCTGCGCCGGGGCGGCCGCCGCCTGGACGGAGCCCTTGATCGCGGGCAGCCCGTCCTTCAGCTCCGGCCAGTCCGCGGCCTGCCGGGACGCGACGATCTTGACGGGTGTCGGGGCCGCGAGCCCGGCCATCACCGTCGAGGCAGCGACGCCGAAGCCGACAAGCGCGCTCGCGCCGGCCACGCCGAACAGCACGACCTTGAGATTCAGCGACGGCCCGGGCTTGGCCGGCGACATCCGGTCGGGCCGGGTCTCGGACGGGTCGAGGTTGAGATCGATCATAGGCCGGGGTCCCTGACACGATACACGCCGCGCGCGACCGGGCTCCCCTTCACCGGCCGCCACACCCCGAGGATTCGAAGGTGGTTCGACTCTCGTGGCGATAGAGGAGCTGCAATACGGCGCAATGATGTCGGTCCGAATTGCCTGCCCAGCCAGTCCTGGCGCGGCTATCCACAAGATTACGCCGTGCCGCTTAAGATTCGGTGTTCGGGCCGTCGGCGCCGGCGCGGGCGGTGCGGCCCGAGCGCGTTCGGGCCGGCAGCCCGCGCGCCGCCCGCCGCGGGCACGATGGACTTCGCCGGCGCGGTCGCTATGCGTCACCGCGTGGATACCCGCCCGAACCTGCCCCCGCGTTCCGAGACGGCCGCCGCGCCGGACGGTCCCCGGCTCCGCCGCTGGCCCTGGTCGGCGTGGTCCACCCGCGCGCGGCTCGTCGCGGTGGTCCTGCTCATCGACGCCTTCGCGGCCGTGATTTCCTGCGCGGTCATCGTGCTGAACGCCCGGTCGGCGGTGCGCGTCGAGACCCGCGCGTCACTCGCCACCGTCGAGTCTCTGGTGGCCGACACGATCCGCCTGTCGGACACGGCCGCGCCCGACACGCTGCTCCAGACCCTCGACCTGCGCTTCAAGGTCCTGCGACACGTCCGGGTCGCGGTGCTCGACGCGGACGGCGACCAGGTCGGCCGGCCGCTGCCGCCCCCGCGCGCCGACCGGGAGGCGCCGCACTGGTTCGCCGACCTGATCATGCCGCCGATCGAGCGCCACGTCCTGCCGATCGTCGTCAACGGGCATCGGCTCGGCACGGCGCAGATCACCACGCAGCCGATGGACGAGATCGACGAGATCTGGGGCTACGCCCGGGCGCTCTCGCTCACCACTTTGGCGATCAACGCCGCGATGCTGATCGCCCTCTACATCGCGCTGGGCCGGATCCTCGCGCCGCTGCGGCGGCTCGGCGCCGGCCTGACCCAGCTGGAGCATCACGACTACACCGCCCGCCTGGAGCCGCCCGGCGCGCGGGAGCTGGCGGTGATCGCCGAGCGGTTCAACAAGGTCGCCGAGGCCCTGGGCGAGGTCCGGGCCGCCAACGGCCGCCTCAACCGCCAACTCCTGACCGCGCAGGACGACGAGCGCCGCCGGACGGCCCTGGAGCTGCACGACGAGTTCGGCCCGTGCCTGTTCGCCCTGGAGGCGAACGCGGCCTCGATCGGCCGCATCGCCTCCGGTGCGGCCGAGCCGAGCCGCGAGAAGCTCGCCGCCCGGGCGGCCGAGATCAGCGCCATCGTCGGGCAGGTCCAGACCGTCAACCGGGAACTCCTGAACCGCCTGCGACCGCACGGCCTCGGGCAGGCGCCCCTGGCGACCTGCCTCGACCTGCTCCTGCGCGGCTTCGGGCAGCGCCATCCCGGCATCACCTTCGCGGGCCGGTTCGACGGGCTGGCCCGGGGCTACGGCGACCTCGTGGACCTCACGGTGTTCCGCTGCGTGCAGGAGAGCGCGACCAACGCCGTGCGGCACGGCGCCGCGACCCGGGTAGAGGCGGAGGCGGCCGAGACCGGCGGCCGGATCGACCTCACCATCCGCGACAACGGCACCGGCATCCCGCCGGAACACGGCACCGGCCTCGGTCTGTCGGGGATGCGCGAGCGTGTGGAGGCCCTCGACGGCACCTTCGCCCTTGACAATGCCGGCCCCGGGGCGATCGTCCGGATCACGATCCCCGTTCCGCCTGACCGGGGCGACGAGAACAACACCGCGCCGAGCGCATGAACGCCATCGCATCCCAGATCGACGCCGCCGCCACCCGCCTGCCGGTCCTCGTCATCGATGATCACCCCATCGTCCTGCAGGGCTGTCGACGGGTGCTGGAGGATTCCGGGGTCGAGACCATCGCGGAGGCGACGACCGTCGTCGGCGGCTACCGGATCTTCCACCGGCTCCGCCCGCCGGTCGTAATCTGCGACCTGACCTTCCAGGGCAGCGGCATGGCCGGGCTCGGCCTGATCCGGCGCATCCGGGCGGTCGCACCCGAGACGCGCATCCTGGTCTTCAGCATGCACAACGACCCGGTGATCGTCGCCCGCGCCCTCGAGGCGGGGGCCCTCGGCTACGTCCTCAAGGACCACGCCTCGGCCGAGCTGTTCGAGGCCTTCGCCAAGGTCCGCGTCGGCGAGGTCTACCTCGACCGGCGCCTGGCGACCGAGGTGGCGATGCTGCGCGCCGATGCCCGCCGCGCGCCGGAATCGCAGCTAACCCCCCGCGAGCAGCAGATCCTGGCGCGCCTCGCGCAGGGGCGCTCCTACGGGGCCATCGCGGCCGACCTGTCGGTGAGCTACAAGACCGTGACCAACGCCTGCTCGCAGATGCGCCAGAAGCTCGGCGTGCGCACCCTCGCCGAGCTGATCCACGTCGCCGTCACCCACGCGCAGCGGCAGGGCTAGGCCGTGGCGTCCCCCGGACTGGCGGGCGCCCTGGGCGCCTTCTCCCAGGAGGCCTGGGCGCGCAACGCCGCGGCCTACGAGACCATCCGGTCGATGCCGTTCAACGCCGAGCTCGCCGCCGGCACGCTGCCGCAGGACCGGTTCCGGCACTACATCGTGCAGGACGCGCACTACCTGATCGGCTTCGGCCGGGCGCTGAGCCTCGCCGCCGCGAAGGCGCCGGATCCGGACACGATCGTGCAGTTCTCCCGCGCCGCGCAGGAGGCGATCGTCGTCGAGCGCGCCCTCCACGGCGGCTTCTTCCGCGACTACGGCATCGGGCCGGAGACCTTCGCGGCGACGCCGCTGACGCCGGCCTGCGACCACTACGTCTGCTACCTCGTGGCCACCGCCTACGCCGAGCCCTACGCGGTGCTCTGCGCGGCCCTGTTGCCCTGCTTCTGGATCTACAAGGCGGTCGGCGACGATATCTTCGCCCGCGCGGCGCCCGACAACCCGTACCGCGCCTGGATCGACACCTACGCGGGCGACGAGTTCGCCGCGGCGGTCGCGGCCATGATCGCCGCCACCGACCGCGCGGCGCTGGACGCGTCGGAGGGCGAGCGCGCGCGGATGCACCGGGCCTTCACGCAGGCCACCCGGCTCGAGTGGCAGTTCTGGGACAGCGCCTACCGCGACGCGGCCTGGACCCTGTGAGCCGCCCGGCGCGCCCGTGACCGCGCCGGAGACCCGCCGCGATCTCGTCGCGGCCGCGCTCGCGGCCGCCCTGGCCGCGCCGCTCCGTCCGGCCCTGGCGGCCACCGTCGGCGGTCCGGCGCCGGTCCCGCCGGACCGTCCCGTCCGGATCGCCATGCTGGTCTATCCCGGCCTGACCGCGCTCGATCTCGTGGGGCCGCAGACCTTCCTCGCGGGCCTCGCGCCCGGCAGCCTCCACCTCGTCGGCGCGGAGGCCGGTCCGGTGACGAGCGACACCGGCCTCACCCTGGTGGCGACCCACGGCTTCGCGACCTGCCCGGCGGATCTCGACGTCCTGTTCGTTCCCGGAGGCGACGGCACGCCCGCGCAGATGGGCAACGCGGCGCTCCTGGCGTTCCTGCGCGACCGCGCCGCCCGGGCCGGCTGGATCGCCAGCGTCTGCACCGGATCGCTGATCCTCGGCGCGGCGGGCCTGCTGCGCGGCTACCGCGCGACGTCGCACTGGTGCGTGCGCGACGCGGTTCTGCCGCTCCTCGGCGCCCGGCCGGTGGCGGAGCGCGTCGTCTTCGACCGCGACCGCGTCACCGCGGCCGGGGTCTCGGCGGGGCTCGATCTCGGGCTGGCGCTCGCCGCGCGCCTGCGCGGGGACGCCTACGCGCGCACCGCGCAGCTCGTCGCCGAGTACGCCCCGGCACCGCCCTTCAGTGCCGGCACCCCCTTCGAGGCCGGGCCCGCGACCGTGCGGGCGGCCGAGGCGATCCTCGCCCCGCTGGTCACGGGGGCGGAGGCCGCAGCGCGTCGGTGAGCGCTGCGCCGGCGATGCAACCGCGCCACGGTCCGGCGCGACGTGCGGCGGCGTCCTTGACGGCGCGCCGCCGTGGCCCGAACTGTTGCGGTGCACGATCCCCCGGAGCCGCCATGTCCCTGATCGCACGCCTGCGCGCCTACGCGGCCGAGGCTCTCGGCGTCGGCACGCAGGAGGCCGTGGACGAGACGCATCTCGCGGCCACCGCGCTCCTCGTCCACGTCGCCCGCGTCGACGGCATCCTGGCGCCGGCCGAGAGCGAGCGCCTCTCGCGCCTCGTGCAGGGCCACTACGCCGACGGTCCGGACGCGGCGCGGGCGCTGATCGAGCGCGCCGCCGCCATGGACGCGGAGGTGCGCGACGTGGCGAGCCTCGTGGAGATGATCCCGCACGAGGCCGACCGGTCCGAGCGCGAGGAGCTGCTGACCATGGCGTGGTCGGTCGCGGCGGCGGACGGCCACGTCGACGAGTTCGAGGAGGCCCTGGTCGAGCGCCTCGGCCGCCTGCTCGGCTTCGACGAGGCCGCCGTCGCGGCGGCCCGGCGCAGCGGACAGCAGGGCGTCGCGGCCGCCTAGCCCCGGCCGCCCGCGATGATCGCCAGTCTGGCCCTGATCCTGCTCGCGCAGCTGCTGGGCGAGGCCCTCGCCCGCGGCGCGGGCGTTCCGATCCCGGGCCCGGTGATCGGCATGGGCCTGATGTTCGCGTTCCTGCTGCTCCGCGACAACGCCCGCCTCGGACTGCCGCGCGTGCTGCCGAAGCCGCTCACCGACGGCACGCTCGAGACGACCGCGCGCGGGCTGCTGATGAACCTGTCGCTCCTGTTCGTTCCCGCGGGCGTCGGCGTCGTCGGCCGCCTCGACCTGCTGCGCGCCCAGGGCGCCAAGCTGGCGCTCGTGCTGGTCGTCTCGACGGCGCTGTCGCTGCTGGTCACCGTCCTGGTCTTCCGCGCCGTCGCCGCCCTGGTCGAGCGCCGCGGCACCGACGGGGAGTCCTGACGCGTGGGCGGCGACTTCTCGCTCTGGGTCTACCTCGCCAAGACGCCGCTCCTGTGGCTCACCGTGACGCTGACCGCCTACGTCTTGGCGGACCGGATCGCCGCCGCGACCGGCCGGCACCCGATCGCCAACCCCGTCCTCATCACGGTCGTCCTGGTCGGGGCGGTCCTGGCCATCACCGGCACGCCCTACGGGGCCTATTTCGAGGGCGCGCAGTTCGTCCACTTCCTGCTCGGACCCGCCACCGTGGTTCTGGCGATGCCCCTCTACGAGCGGCGGGCGACCGTCCTGCGTGCCCTCGCGCCCATGCTGGCGGCCCTCGCGGCCGGCTCGGCCACCACCCTCGCCGTGGTGATCGGCCTCGCGCGGCTCCTCGACATCCCGCAGCCGATCCTCGTCTCGCTGGCGCCGAAATCGGTGACCTCGGGCGTGGCGATGGGCATCGCTGAGGCGCTCGGCGGCGACCCGACGCTCACGGCGATCTTGGTGATCCTCACCGGCATCATCGGGGCGATCCTCGTGACGCCGATGATGAACCTCCTGCGGATCAGCGACATGCGCGCCCGCGGCTTCGCGGCCGGGCTCGCGGCCCACGGCATCGGGACGGCCCGCGCCTTCCAGGTCAGCGAGGTCGCCGGCACCTTCGCGGGCATCGCCATGGGGCTCAACGCCTTCCTGACGGCGGTCCTCGCGCCCCTGGCGCTGCACCTGCTGTTCTGAGGCTCAGGCGTCCAGCCGGTCGGCCACCGCCTCGGCGAGCGACAGGCTGGAGGTCAGGCCCGGGCTCTCGATCCCGAACAGGTGCACGAGCCCCGGCAGGCCGTGCTCGGCCGGCCCGTCGATCCGGAAATCGGCCGCCGCCTCGCCCGGGCCGGTCAGCTTCGGCCGCAGGCCCGCGTAGTCCGGATACAGCGCGCCGTCGGGCAGGCCGGGCCAGTAGCGCCGGATCGCGCCGTAGAAGGCCTCCGCGCGCCCGGGATCGACCCGGTAGTCGAACCCGTCGACCCACTCCACGTCGGGCCCGAAGCGGGTGCGGCCGGCGAGGTCCAGGGTCAGGTGGATGCCGAGGCCGCCGTCGATCCGGGGCGCCGGGTAGATCAGGCGCGAGAAGGCCGGCTTGCCGGTGCAGCCGAAGTAGTTGCCGCGAGCGAGGCGCAGCGTCGGCACGCGCTCGGCCGGGTAGCCCTCCGTGCGGGCGGCCAGGGCCGGCGCGCCGAAGCTCGCGGCGTTGACCACGGCGTCGAAGGCCATCGTGCCGGGCTCGGCTCCGCCGAACGCGGCCTGCCACTGACCGGCCCGCCGGCTCAGGTCCTCGACGGGCGTGCGCAGGGCGAGCGCGCCGCCGTGATCCTCGATCTCACCGAGCAGGGCGAGCATCAGCGCGTGGCTATCCACGACGCCGGTGCGCGGCGAGTGCAGCGCCACGGTGCAGGCGAGATTCGGCTCCAGCCGGCGGGCGGCGCTCCCGTCGAGGAGTTCGAGGCCCGGGACGCCGTTGGCCTCGCCCTGGCGGCGGATCGCCGCGATCTTCTCGGCCTCCCCGTCGTCGGACGCGACGATCAGCTTGCCGCACGCGCGATGCGGAACGCCGTGACTCGCGCAAAAGTTGTATAGCTGCCGGGCGCCCTCGACGCAGTGGTGCGCGCGCTCGGATCCGCCCGGGTAGTACATGCCGGCGTGGATCACCTCGGAGCTCCGGGACGAGACTCCCGTGCCGAAGGCGTCCTCGGCTTCCGCCACGATGACGGCGTGCCCGCGCAGAGCGAGCGCCCGCCCGGTGGCGAGCCCGACGACGCCGGCTCCGACGACCAGGACCTCCATGTGTTCGCGTTCTCCAGCGCGCCCGGACGGGCAGGTGAGTCCTCAATACCGCACTTGAGCCGGAACAACGACGCGCCCGTTGATTCGTCGTTGACCCTAAATCTCAATCCTAAGTAGAAATATCGGCGCGATAAATGCGCGGCTCGGTTGTAGCGACGGCGGACGGGCGCATAATGAGCCCATCCGCCGCCTCCGGCCGGAGCCGAGAACGTCTCAGGGACATGCACCGGCCGTCGGCGGCGAAGAGCCCGACGGAAACCGACGAGCGCCACATCCGAAACACGTAGAATCGAGGTGACGACCATGCAGATGACATCGCCGAGCGTCGAACTCGCCGCAAAGATCCTGAGCGCCTACGTCACGCGCAACAGCGTCCCGGCGGGAACGTTGCCCGACCTGCTCTCCGAGGTACACCGCTCGATCACGGCTCTGGACCAGCCGGCGGAGCCGCAGGTCCGGCGGCCGACCGAGGCGCAGATAAAGGCCTCGATCCGGCCCGACACGCTCATCAGCTTCGAGGACGGCAAGCCCTACAAGGCGCTGCGGCGCCACCTGACGATGCGCGGCCTCACGCCCGAGGCCTACAAGGCCAAGTGGGGCCTGCCCGTCGATTACCCGCTGGTCTCGGCCGCCTACAGCGCCCGCCGCTCGACGATCTCCCGCCAGATCGGTCAGGACCAGCGCCTGCGGATGCAGCAGGCCGCGGAGTGACGTCGCGTCGGTCGCCGGCGCGCCAGGCCGGCGACCGACCCTCACGGCCAGGGCGGAGTCTGCGCCTCGGCGGCGGCGGTCGCCACTTCCTGGATCATCAGGGCCACGAGCCCGGACCACCCGGTCTGGTGCGACGCGCCGACCCCGCGGCCGCTATCCCCGTGATAGTATTCGTAGAACAGGACGAGATCGCGGAAATGCGGGTCTTCCTGCTCGATCCGGCTGTCGCCGTAGACCGGCCTGCGCCCGTCCGGGCGACGGGTCGAGAGGCTGATCAGGCGCCGTGACAGGTGGGCGGCGATCTCCCGGAGCGCGTAGGTCCGGCCCGACCCGGTCGGCGCCTCGACGCGGAAGTCGGGGCCGTAATAGTCGTGGAAGCGGTTCAGCCCGGCGATGAGCAGGTAGTTGACCGGCATCCACACCGGGCCCCGCCAGTTCGAGTTGCCGCCGAACAGGCGCGAGCGCGACTCGGCCGGCTCGTAGGCGAGCCCCAGGTCCCGCCCGTTCCACGCGAAGCAGAACGGCTCGTCCGCGTAGACGCGGGACACGGCGCGCAGCCCGTAATCCGACAGGAACTCGTTCGGGTCGAGGGCGCGGTGGAGCAGGGCCTTCAGCCGGTGCCCGCGCAGCAGCGACAGCAGCGCCGTCTGACCCTCGCCGGGCTCGTTCCAGCGCGAGACCAGCGTCGCGAGGTCCGGGCGGTTCTTGAGGAAGAACACCATCCGGCTGCGCAGGGACGGCAGCCGCGCGAGGTCGCACTCATTGATCACCGCCACCGCGAAGATCGGGATCAGGCCGACCATGGTCCGGGCCCGGATCGGGAGGCGCTGGCCGTCGCGGGTCTCGATCACGTCGTAGAAGAAGCCGTCCGGCTCGTCCCACACGCCCGCGCCGGTGGCGCCGGCGATGAGGAGGAAGTGCTCGAAGAACTTCTCCGCCATGTCCTCGAAGGTCGGGTCGTCGAGGGCCAGCTCGATGGCGATCCGCATCAGGTTCAGCGCGTAGGTCGCCATCCAGGCGGTCGCGTCGGACTGGGTCAGCGTGGCGCCGTCTCCCACCGGCTTCGACCGGTCGAAGATGCCGATGTTGTCGAGGCCGAGGAACCCGCCCTGGAATAGGTTGCGGTCGTCGGAATCCTTCCGGTTCACCCACCACGTGAAGTTCAAGGTGAGCTTGTTGAAGATCCGCTTGAGGAAGGCGTGGTCCGGCTCGCCGGTGAGGGCCCGGTCCAGCTCGAACACCCGCCAGGCGGCCAGCGCGTGGACCGGCGGATTGGCGTCCCCGAAGCCCCATTCGTAGGCCGGCAGCGCGGCGTTCGGGTGGGTGTAGGCCTCGTCGACCAGGAGCAGGAGCTGGTTCTTGGCGAAGTCGGGATCGATGAGCCCGAACACGATCGCCTGGAGAGCAAGATCCCAGGAGGCGAACCAGGGGTACTCCCAGGCATCCGGCATCGAGATGATGTCGTTGGCGCGCAGGTGAGCCCAGTCGCTGTTGCGGCCGTGCCGCCGCTCCGGCGCCGGAGCGGGCTGCGCCGGGTCGCCGGCGAGCCACTCGCGCACGTCGTAATGGTAGAGCTGCTTCGACCAGAGCATGCCGGCGAGCGCCTGCCGCTGCACGAGCCGCATCTCTGGGTCGGCGATCGGCGCCTGGAGCGCCCCGTAGAAATCGTCGGCCTCCGCCTCGCGGGCGGCGAAGACCGCGTCGAAATCCGCGAAGGGCTCGCCCGGCGCGGTCTCGGCGCGCAGGCGCAGGCGCACGCTCCGCGTCTCGCCCGGGCCGAGATGCAGGTCGTAGCGGGCGGCGCACTTCGTGCCGGACAGCGCGTTGACGGCGGCCCGGTCGCCGCCCACGACGCGGCGGTCGATGCCGTCCTTGTAGAAGCCCTCGGCGGGGCCGCTGCCGAACAGCCGGTGCGTGTTCGTCTCGTTCTCGGTGAACAGCAGGTCGCCCGCGCCCTCGGCGAAGAAGCGGAAGGTCGGCATCTCGGGGTGGCGCGCCCAGACCGAGCCCTCCGACCCGGCCATCAGTTCCGGCCTCGGCGTGCCCTGCTTCCACGACCACGTGTTGCGGGCCCAGAGCTGCGGCAGCAGCGTCAGGTCGGCGGCGTCCGGGCCGCGATTTGTGGCGGTGACCCGCATCAGGATGTCGTCGGGCGCGGCCTTGGCGTAGGCGATCTCGACGTCGAAGTAGCGGCCCTGGTCGAACAGGCCGGTATCGAGGAGCTCGAATTCCGGGTCGTCGAGGCCGCGCCGCGCATTCTCCTCGACCAGGGACTCGTAAGGGAATGCCGCCTGTGGGTACTTGTACAGCATCCGCATGAATGCGTGGGTCGGGATTCCGTCGAGGTAGTAGTAGAGTTCCTTGACGTCCTCGCCGTGGTTGCCTTCCTGGTTGGTCAGGCCGAACAGCCGCTCCTTCAGGATCGGGTCGCGCCCGTTCCAGAGCGCCAGGGACAGGCACCAGTTCAGGTGGCGGTCGCCGAAGCCGCCGATCCCGTCCTCGCCCCAGCGATAGGCGCGGGACCGGGCATGGTCGTGGGGCAGGTAGTCCCAGGCGTCGCCACCCGGGCTGTAATCCTCCCGCACCGTGCCCCATTGCCGGTCGCTGAGATACGGCCCCCAGCGGCGCCACGCCGGATCGGAGCGTGCCTCCACGAGACGGCGTCCCTCGGCGGTGTCGAAGAGGTTCGGCGGCACGCCGTCGGGCTTGGTCATACGCGCGCTGCTCCTGCCCCCGCGGATCCGTACGGGATAGAGCCGCGCCGCCGGCAGGGAAAGTCGTCGTCCCGCCGGCGCCGCGTCGCCGCGGGGGGAGCGTCAAACGATGCGGGATCAGACGATGCGGATCGACAGGTCCGGCAGGCCCGCGATCGAGCCCGCGAGCACGTCCCCGCGGACGACCGGCCCGACATTCTCGGGCGTCCCGGAGAAGACGATGTCGCCGGCCTTGAGCTCGAAGGCCCGCGACAGCTCCGCGATCTGCTCGGCCACCGACCAGATCATCTCCGACAGGTCGGCGTCCTGCCGCACGGTGCCGTTCACGGCGAGCCGGATGCGGCCGCGGGTTGGATGCCCGGCCCGGACGACGGGCAGGATCGGCGTGATGGGCGCGGAACGGTCGAAGCTCTTGCCGATCTCCCACGGCTTCTTCTGGTTACCCATCCCGCGCTGGAGGTCCCGGCGGGTCATGTCGAGGCCGGTGGCGTAGCCGTAGACGTGGTCGAGCGCCTGCGCGGCCGGGATGTCGCGGCCGCCCGACTTCAGCACGGCGACGAGCTCGATCTCGTGGTGGTAGTTCTGGGTCAGCGACGGGTAGGGATGCTCGGCGACGCCGCCCGCCACGACCTGCACGGCATCCGCCGGTTTCTGGAAGAAGAAGGGCGGCTCGCGCGACGGGTCGGAGCCCATCTCGCGGGCATGGGCCGCGTAGTTGCGGCCGATGCAGTAGATCCGGCGGACCGGGAAGACCTGCGACTCGCCCAGGATCGGGATGGTGGCCTGCGCGAGCGGGAACAGCGGGTCCGGCTGCGCCTCGGCGGCCGCGGCGGGGCCGAGGCCCGCGGCGGCGCCGGCGGCGACCGCCCCGAGCACGCGGCGTCGATCGATCGTTGCCATGCCTCTGTCCCTTCACCGCGATCCGTGCGCCGCATGCGGGCGATACGACCGGGCGGGACCGGCCGCCAGCGGTCCGCGGCCGGGATGGAAAGGCTCAGGCGGTCCGTGTCACCCGGATCCCCTCCGCCGCGGCCGCGACGCGCAGCCCGGTGTAGTCGGCAATCGTGGGATGATTGGTCCTCACCGGCTCGTGATGGGTGGCGGTGACGACCACGACGGCCGCATCCGCGGCCTCGGCCGCACGGATGCCGGCCGGGGCGTCCTCGAACACGAGGCAATCCGCCGCCGCGACGCCGAGGCGTCCGGCCGCCAGCAGGAAGCAGTCCGGCGCGGGCTTGCCCCGCGCTACGTCCTCGGCGGCCACGAGAAGGTCGGGGACCGGCATGCCGGCCGCCGCGAGGCGGCGCTCCGCCAGCCGCCGGGGCGCCGAGGTGACGATCGCCCAGCGGTGGCGCGGCAGCGCCTCCAGGAAGGCCCGCGCCCCCGGGATGGCCACGATGTCGTCGACATCCGCCATCTCGGCCTCGGTGATCGCGGCGGCCTCGGCCACGGGATCGACGCCCGGCAGGTTCAGCCGCCGGATGGTCTCGACCGACTGCACGCCGTGGATCGTCGGCAGGAAGGACGCCGCGTCGAGGCCGTGCGCCTCGGCCCAGCGCGACCAGATCCGCTCCGCGGAGGCGATCGAGCTGATGATCGTCCCGTCCATGTCGAACAGGAGCGCCGCCAGGGGGCGCGACGGGAGGGCTGACTCGGGCATGGGCGAGGGCTAGGCCGGCGCCGCCGTCCCGGCAACCGGCCCGCGCGCATGGCCGCGTCTCGCGGGCGGCCGGGCCTCCGGGACGCCTTCGCCCGGGGTCGCCGCGGGCCCGCCCGCTTCACGGGCCGATGCCTTTGGTGTAGCGCGGGTGCAACCCCGGGCCGTCGGCGGCCCTGCAGAAGCGAATATCGACCGACCATGCCGAGCCGCATCGACGCCACCTTCGCCCGCGCCCGCGCGGAGAACCGGTCCGTCCTCGTCACCTACGTGATGTCCGGCGATCCCGATCCCGAGACCTCTCTGGAGGTCCTGAAGGCGCTGCCGGGCGCCGGCGCCGACATCCTGGAATTCGGCCTGCCGTTCACCGACCCGATGGCGGACGGCCCGGCGATCCAGGCCGCCGGCCTGCGGGCGCTCAAGGCGGGCCAGACCGTGTCGGGCACCCTCGACCTCGTGCGCCGCTTCCGCGCCGGCAACGACACCACGCCCGTCGTGCTGATGGGCTACTACAACCCGATCCACACCTACGGCGTCGACCGCTTCCTCGACGACGCGGTGGCGGCCGGCGTCGACGGGCTGATCGTCGTCGATCTCCCGCCCGAGGAGGATGCCGAGCTGTGCCTGCCGGCCCTCGGCAAGGGCCTCGCCTTCATCCGCCTCGCCACGCCGACGACCGACGAGCGGCGTCTGCCGGCCGTCCTCGCGAACACGGCGGGCTTCGTCTACTACGTGTCGATCACCGGCATCACCGGGACGGCGACACCGGATTTCGGCAAGGTCTCCGAGGCGGTCGCCCGCATCCGCCGCCACACAGACCTGCCCGTCGTCGTGGGCTTCGGCGTCAAGACCGGCGCGCACGCCGCGGCGATCGCCAAGGGCGCCGACGGCGTCGTGGTCGGCTCCGCGCTGGTGGACGCCCTGGTGCGCTCCCTCGACGGCGAGGGCCGGCCGCAGGCCGGAAGCGTCGGGGCGGTGACCGAGCTGGTGCGCGAACTCGCCGCGGGCGTGCGGTCGGCGGGCGTCGGGCGGGCCGCCTGACGGGCGGGCCGGGCACCCCTGGCGGCGGCGCGCGCCGCACCTGATATCTGCGCGGGCTTGAAGCGGACGGACGCGAGTCGATGGTCGAACCGATGAACTGGATCTCGGAGGTGGTGCGCCCCCGGATCAAGACCTTGTTCAAGCGCGAGACGCCCGAGAACCTCTGGGTCAAGTGCCCGGACACGGGGCAGATGGTCTTTCACAAGGAGGTGGAGGCCAATCACTGGGTGATCCCCGGCTCCGAGCATCACCTGAAGATGGGCGCCCAGGCGCGCCTGAAGATGATGTTCGACGAGGGTACCTGGATCGACGTGGCCCTGCCCGAAGTCGCCCCCGACCCGCTGAAGTTCCGCGACGAGAAGCGCTACGTCGACCGGCTCAAGGAGGCCCGGGCCAAGACCGGCCTGCAGGACGCGTTCAAGATCGGCTTCGGCCGGGTCGGCGGCCTGCCGATGACGCTGGCCGCGCAGGAATTCGGCTTCATGGCCGGGTCGCTGGGCATGGCGGCGGGCGAGGCCTTCGTGCGCGGCGCCGAGACGGCTCTGGAGAAGCGCACGCCCTACGTGCTGTTCGCGGCCTCCGGCGGCGCGCGGATGCAGGAGGGCATCCTCTCCCTGATGCAGATGCCGCGGACCACCGTGGCGGTGCGCCGGCTCAACGCGGCGCGGCTCCCCTACATCGTGGTGCTGACGAACCCGACCACCGGCGGCGTCACCGCCTCCTACGCGATGCTGGGCGACGTCCACCTCGCCGAGCCGGGTGCCCTGATCTGCTTCGCGGGACCGCGGGTGATCGAGCAGACGATCCGGGAGAAGCTGCCGGACGGCTTCCAGCGGGCGGAGTACCTGCGCGAGCACGGCATGGTCGATCAGGTCGTCCACCGGCACCAGCTCAAGGAGACGATCGCGCGTCTCTGCAGTCTCCTGACCAACGTGTCCCAGGCCGGCGCACCGGCCGCGGCCTCCGAGGCGGCCTGAGCCCGGCGATGGCCTCGTCCGACGCCCTGATGGCGCGCTTCCTGGCGCTCCACCCCCGCACCATCGACCTGTCGCTCGGCCGCATCGAGCGGCTGCTCGCGCGGCTGAACCATCCGGAGCGCCGCCTGCCGCCCGTGATCCACGTGGCCGGCACCAACGGCAAGGGCTCGACCATCGCGTTCATGCGGTCGATCCTGGAGGCCGGCGGCTTGGCCGCCCACGTCTACACCTCCCCGCACCTCGTGCGATTCCACGAGCGGATGCGCATCGGCGGGATCGGCGGCGGGCACTTCGTGGACGAGGACCGTCTGGCCGACGCCTTCGCGCGCTGTGAGAGCGCCAATGCCGGCGAGCCGATCACGATGTTCGAGATCACCACGGCCGCGGCGTTCCTGCTCTTCTCGGAGAGCCCCGCCGACGTGCTGCTCCTGGAAGTCGGCCTCGGCGGCCGGCTCGACGCCACCAACGTGATCGACCGGCCGGCCTGCGCGGTGGTGACGCCGATCGGCCGCGACCATGCCGAGTATCTCGGCGACACGGTCGAGTCGGTCGCGACCGAGAAGGCCGGGATCTTCAAGCGCGGCTGCCCGGCGGTGATCGCCGCCCAGGACTACGCCGAGGCCGACGCCGTCCTCTGCCGGCGCGCGGAAGCCGTCGGCGCCGGGCCCGTGCTGGTCGGTAATCAGGACTTCTCCGTGCACGAGGAGCGCGGCCGGCTCGTCTACCAGGACGAGACCGACCTGTTCGACCTCCCGCGGCCGCGCCTCGCCGGGCGCCATCAGCTGGTCAACGCCGGAACGGCGATCACCGCGCTACGTGCCGCCGGGTTCGGCGATATCGGGACGGCGGCCCTGGAGCGGGGGCTGACCGAGGTCGAGTGGCCCGGCCGGCTGCAGCGCCTCGGGCGCGGCCGACTGGCCGCCCAGCTCGATCCCGGCACCGAGCTCTGGCTCGACGGCGGCCACAACATCGACGGCGGCCGGATCCTCGCCGCCGCCATGGCGGATCTCGGCGAGAAGAGCGACGTGCCGCTCGTCCTCGTGGTCGGCCTGCTCGGCACGAAGGACGCCGACGGCTTCCTGCGCAACTTCGTGGGTCTGGCCCGGGCCCTCGTGGCCGTTCCGATCACCGGAACGATGGCCGCGCGCCCGGCCGAGGAGGTCGCGCGGATCGGCGAGGAGGTCGGCCTCTCGACCTACGCGGCGCCGAGCATCGAGGCGGCCCTCGCCCTGGTGCGGGACATCGCCTTCGAGCGCCCTCCGCGGATCCTGATCTGCGGATCGCTCTACTTGGCCGGCATGGTTCTAGCCGCCAACGACACGCCGCCGGTCTGAGTCGTCTCCAGTCTGCCGACTCCCCGCGCGCCGGCTGTATCTAGTGGCCGGCACGCCGGACACCTGTGCAACTCGGATTCTGCATTCGAAAATCCGTCGAATCGCCGCAATCGCCCGGATGGAGACCCGCCCACGGCCACGCTTTCCTCCCGCTGTGGCAGCTAAGCTACATCCTCGCGGGGCCCGATCGCATAATTTCCCCCTCGATCGGGCTTATGCTGGGGATCACAGTAATGAAGAAGCTTCTCACCTCTCTCGCGGCGTTCACCGCGCTCACGGCTGCCGCTTCGGCCGCCGATCTGCCGCGCCGCGCCGCGCCGCCGCCGGTGTTCACCCCCGTTCCGGTGTTCACCTGGACCGGTGCCTACTTCGGTATCAACGCCGGCTACGCGTTCGACGCCAGCAGCAACTCCACCCGCGGCTTCGTCCAGACGCCCGGCAACCCGGTCGCGCTGGTGCCGGGCGGTCTCGTCCCCTACCAGGCCCTGCTGCCGAACGGCTCGTCGCTGATCTACAGCAACGACAGCCGCGAAGGTTTCTCGGGCGGTGGCCAGATCGGCTACAACTGGCAGCTGACCCCGGGCTCCGGCGCCGTGATCGGCTTCGAGGCTGACGCCCAGTACCTCGACTTCGGCCGTCGCGCCCGCTTCGCCACGAACGCCGCGGCGATCAACCCGGGCTTCATCCCGGTCAACGGCACGCTCAACACCATCGACTTCTTCGGCACCGTCCGCGGTCGTCTCGGTTACGCCTTCGACCGGACCCTCGTGTACGCCACGGGTGGTTTCGCCTACGCCACCGGCACGGATGACGGCGCTCGCGTCGGCCTGCAGAACTTCGCCGGCCGCCGGAACGACTTCAAGACCGGCTGGACCGTCGGCGGCGGTGTCGAGTACGCCCTGCCCACCGACTCGTTCCTGAACTTCTTCCGCTCCTCGGCCGTGACGCTGAAGGTGGAAGGCCTGTACGTGAACCTCGACAACAACAACGGCCGCGCCCAGGCGCCGCTGGTCGGCGCCGCGATCTCCCCGGTCGGCCTGGTGCCGGTGTACTCGCTCGCCGGCGCCAGCCGGAACGAGAACGCCTTCGCCGTCGTCCGCGCCGGCCTGAACTACAAGTTCGGCTCGTACTGAGACCGGACGCGGGATCCCGGACTTCGCTCCGGGATCCCTCAAGAACAATCTTGGGCTCGAAACCGAGAAAGCCCGGCCTCGCGGCCGGGCTTTCTTTTCGTCGTTCAGGGCCTCGAAGGCGGTTCAGGCAGTCTGGGCGCCGATCCAGCGCGACAGGTCGCCCTTCGGGGCGGCGCCGACCTTCTGGTCCACCCGCTCGCCGTTCTTGAAGAGCAGCAGCGTCGGGATCGAGCGGATGCCGTACTGGGCGGCGATCTGCGGGTTCTCGTCGACGTTGACCTTGGCGATCTTCACCTTGCCCTGCAGGTCGGTCGCGATCTCCTCGAGGGCCGGGCCGATCTGACGGCACGGGCCGCACCACTCCGCCCAGAAATCCACCACGACGGGCTCGGCGGACTTGAGAACGTCCTGCTCGAAGCTCGCGTCGGTTACTTTCACCGTCGCCATAACGTCACCTTTCGGAATCCGCCGCCCGTCGGGCGGCGTCGAACGGGCAGAGGCCCGCGCGGTCCCGTCAGAATTGGCGACGGCCCGGCGCGCGGTCAAGAAGTCCGGTCCCCGGGGGCGGGCGCCGGCGGCCGGGACGGGGCGCCCTGTGGACACACGGGCGCGCCGCGATGTGCGCTGGCGCATGCGGGCCGCCCCCGGGCGCCCGGCCGGGGGCGACGCGTCACGCTTCGATGCCGATCCGGTCCAGGGCCGCCGCGACGTCGTCGGGGTCCAGGGTCCGGATCACGGGGCCCGAGGTCCAGACGAGGAGCGGGCGGATCGTCCGGCCCGGATAGATCTGCGCGAGGAGGCGCGCGTAGAGGGCGATCTGGCCGGCCTCCGCGGCCGGCAGCGGCGCGCCGGGCTCGGGCGGGCGGCCGGTCTTGAAGTCGGCGAGGTGCACCGCGTCCGCCGTCACGGCGAGGCGATCGACGCGACCCTGAACCACCCGGTCCGTACCGCCGGCCCGGACCCGCCCCGAGAGCGCCACCTCCGCGCGGGCGTCCGGCGCGAAGAGCGGCGCCAGCTCCGGGGCGTCGACGATCCGGAGGACCGACCGGACGATCGCGGGCGCGGCCGCGCGCGGCAGCCCGGGCGCCCGGGCCCGCACGAAGGCGCGCCCGGCCGTCTCCCGGCGGGCGGGCTCGACCCGGGGCAGGTGCTGCAGCAGGGCGTGGGTCAGGATTCCCCGGCGGCGGGCCTGCGCGTCGGCGAGACGCGGCGGCGGCACGCGCGCGCCGTCCGCCGCCTGCAAGGCGCCGGACGGGTTCAGGGCCTCGAAGGCCGGCTCCGGCGGGACCGGCCCGCGCAGCCAGTCCGGCTCGAGCTCGGCCTCCGGCCCGGACGCGGGCGCCGCCGCGGCGGGAGCGGGACCCGCCGGGGCGCCGTCCTGCCAGAGGGTCGCGGGGCCGTAGGGGAGTTCCAGCGAGCGGCCGGCGCCGAGCGCCGCCTCGAGGCCCGCGTGGATCATCCGGCACCACGCCGCCTCGGTCTCGCGCTCGTGGCCGCGGAAGGGCGCCACGATCAGCCGGTCGGCCGCCCGGGTCATGGCGACGTAGAGCAGGCGGTTGTGCTCCTGCCGCGCCTTGGCGAGCAGGGCCGCGCGCGCCGCGTCGGTGGCGGCGCAGTCCTGGGTCCGCCCCCCCGACCAGACCGGCGGCAGGGCGATCTCCGTCGCCGGGAGCGGGAGCAGGGGCGGGTCGTTGCGGCCGAGGGGCTCGCACCCGTCGAGGATCACCACGACCGGCGCCTCCAGGCCCTTGGCGCCGTGGACCGTCATGACCCGGACCTCGTCGCGGCCCGATTCGAGGTCGCGCTTGACCGTGTGCCCGGCCTCGGCCCCGACGTAGCGGGCGAGGAAGCCGCCCAGCGACGGGGCGTCCTCGCCGGTCTCGGCCTGGGCGGCGGCGGCGAGGAACACGTCGATGGCGTCCCCGGCCTCGCCGCCGAGGCGGGCCACCAGCTTGGCCCGGCCGCCCTGCGGCCCGAGGAGCCGGGCGTAGAAGCCGAACGGGCCGTGGAGCCCCGCCAGCGCGATCCAGCCCGACAGGGCCTCGAGCCCGCGCCGCGCGGCCGCGTCGCCCGCTTCGGCGTGGCGGTGCAGCGCATCCTCCAGGGTCTCGGCGAGGTCGCGGCGGGCCGCGATCCGCACCAGGTCGTCGTCGGTGAGGCCAACGAGCGGCGTCTTGAGGGCGGTCGCGAGGGTCAGGTCGTCGGCCGGCAGGAGCCCCGCCCGGCCGGCGGCGACCAGGTCGGCCACGGCGATGTGCGCGGAGACCTCAAGCCGGTCCTGCCCGGCGACCGGGACGCCGATGCCCTTCAGGGCGCGGATCACCTCCTCGAAGGCGGGCCCGCGCTTCCGGACCAGGATCAGGACGTCCCCGGGGCGCCAGATCCGGCCGGTCGCGTCCCCCGTGGTGGTCCAGGCGCGCACCGCCTGCGCCACCCGGCGGGCGGTGACGATCGCGGGAGCGCTGGTCTCCGGCGCGTCGACGGGGGCGGTCCAGGCATCCGGCTCCGCGGCCGGCTCCGGCTCGGCGATCGGCCACAGCTCCACCGCGCCGGGCGCGCCCGGCCGGGCACTGGCATGCACGGTCGTGCGCACCGTGTCCTCGAACGAGAGCCCCTCGTTGTGCGCGTCAAGGGCGAAGACCGCGTCGACGGCGCGCAGGACGAGGCCGGTCGAGCGGAACGACAGGGTGAGCGGCACGTCCTCGAAGGTCAGGCCGGCTGAGCGCGATTCCGCGATCCAGGACGCGCGGGTCAGGGCGAATTCCCGCGGCTCCGCGCCCTGGAAGCCGTAGATCGACTGCTTGGGATCGCCCACCGCGAAGCGCGTCCGGCTGCCGATCCGCGCGCCCTCGCCGGCGGCGAATTCCTGCGTGATCGCCCGCAGGATCGCCCACTGCTCCGGGTTCGTGTCCTGCGCCTCGTCGACGAGGACGTGGTCGATCCCGCGGTCGAGCTTGTACAGGACCCAGCCGGCGCCGACGCGCCCGAGCAGGTCCAGCGCCTTGTGGATCAGGTCGTCGAAGTCGAGGGCGCCGAGGCGCGCCTTCTGCGCCTCGACGCGGCGGTGGATCTCGGCGGCGATCTGGAACAGCGCCTGCGTGCGGGCATGGGCCCGGGCGGCGCGCAGGCGGTCGAACAGCGGCTCCAGCCGGTCCCGCTCGGCGAGCAGCGCCGCCTTGGCGCCGGCCGGCACGCCCTTGGTCCCGAGGCTGCTGTCGGCCTTGGGCTCGTCCTTCTGGGTGAAGAACACCGACCGGTAGAGGGCGAGCGCCTCGGCCCGTTCGGGAAGGTCCGCCGCGCGCACCCGCTCGGCCTCGGCGGCCTCCAGGGCGTCGGCGAGCTTCTCGTCGTTGGCCTTGCCGGTGCGGAGCGCCGCGACCAGCGCGGCGCGCTCCTCCGGACGGCACCCGGGACCGCCCTCGAGGATCGCGGCCTCGATCCGCTCGGCGGATTCCTCGGCCGCCAACCCCAGCGCCCCGTGCAGCCGACCGAAGGCCCGCTCCAGGCCGGCGGCGTCGCCGATGAAGCTCCGCGCCCGCATGGCCGCCCGGATCGCCGCCCGCAGGGTGTCGCCCGTGGCTTCCGGCGTGACCCGCGCGAGGGCGGCGCTCAGCGGCGTGTCGCCGTTCGCGACGGCGTCGGCCAGGACGTTGGCCATCTCGATGTCGAACAGTTCCCGGGCCTTGGCCTCGTCGAGCACCACGAAGCGGGCCGGCACGTTCGCCTCGAAGGGGAACATGTGAAGCAGCCGCTCGCACAGGGCGTGCAGCGTCTCGATCTTGAGGCCGCCCGGCGTCTCGACCGCCCGGGCGAAGAGGCGGCGCGCCAGCCGCAGGCGCTCGGGCCCGGCGCGCTCGCCGGTGAGTTCGGCGAGTTCGGCGGCGAGGGTCTCGTCGTCCAGCGTCACCCAGCGACCGAGGAGCCGGAAGACGCGGATCGCCATATTGGCCGCCGCGGCCTTGGTGAAGGTCAGGCAGAGAATCCGGCCGGGCGGCGCCTCGTCGAGGAGCAGCCGGACCACCCGGTCGGTGAGGACCTTGGTCTTGCCCGCGCCGGCATTGGCCGAGACCCAGGCCGAGGCGCGCGGGTCGGCGGCCCGACGCTGGTTGGCGCGGGTCAGGTCATCGACGACGAAGGGGGCGGGGGCGTGCGAGGTGGCGCTGCTCAACGGTCCGGTCCGGCTCGGCTGCCGGCTCTCTCTACAACAGAAACGCGCCCGCGGACCCGCCAAGGCGTCACACCGGGCCTTGCGGGATTGCTCCCGGCGCGGCGCCGTCCCATGGATGCAGACGATCCCTCCCGCGCATACCGAACACGCCCGTGACCCAGCCGACATCCGAGCCGGCGCGCCCGCCGATCCGCTTCCGCGGCCGCTCCTTCATGGCCACCGTCCTGGCGCCGATACCCCCGGTGGCCGACTGGTTCGGCGACCTCGACGCCCTCAACCGCCGCGCGCCGAACTTCTTCGCCGGCCGGCCGGTGATCCTCGACCTGTCCGGATTGCGGCTCAACCGGGAGGATCTCGACGGTCTGCTCGCCGAGCTGGCCGCCCGCAACATCGCGGTCCTCGGGATCGAGGGCGCGGCGCCGTCGCTGCTGGATTCCGGAACCCCGCCGGCCCTGTCGGGCGGGCGGCCTGCCGGGGAGGTCGCCGCCCCGGACGAGTCGGCCGCGGACGCGCCGGCGCCGGCCGAGCCGCAGGCCAAGGAGACGGCCCGCTCGCTGATCCTCGACGCGCCCGTGCGCTCCGGCCAGACTGTGCTGCATCTCGAGGGCGACGTCACGGTGCTTGGCGCCGTGGCGTCGGGTGCCGAGGTGATCGCGGGGGGCTCCATCCACGTCTACGGCGCCCTGCGCGGTCGCGCGATCGCCGGCGCGGCCGGGAACCCGACGGCGCGGATCTGGTGCCGGCGGTTCGAGCCGGAGCTGGTGGCGATCGACGGCCTCTACCGCGCCGCCGACGACCTCGACCCGGCCTTCCGGGGACAGGCCGTGGAGGTGCGGCTGCTGGAAGACGCGATCAAGCTCAACCTGTTCGAGCGGGGGTGAGAAGCTTCCCGACGGCCCCTCCCGTCTCCGCGGCGCGCTCGGACGGGTGGTGCTCCCCTCGCGAGAGCCGCGTTGGGGCTGTGGAACCGTCCTCCGCTGCCCCGATACCAGGATCCCGGCAGAATTTGCCGACCGGATCAGAAACTTAACCCTTCGGTAACCATACCCGCCGTCAATGGTCCGGTAAGGACTCTTAACGGGCGGACATGAGCGACACCCTCCCCGAGCCGATCGATCCGGAGACCGCCCGCGCGGCGGCTCCTTCCGCGCCCCGGCCGCTCAGCCTGCGCGGACGGGCCTTCAAGGCCCTGGCCCTCTGCCCCGAGCCGCCGCTTCCGGAGTGGCTCGCGGGACTCGACGCGGCGCTCAAGCGCTCGCCGACCCTGCTGAAAGGCCGGGCCGTCATCCTGGACTGCGCCCAGCTCAAGCCCGAGCCGGACGCGCTCGAGACGCTCATGAACGAGCTCAAGGCCCGCGGCATCGCGGTCCTGGGCATCGAGGGTGCCGACGCGGTCGCGGACGGTCTGCCGCCGCTGCTGGTCAAGGGGCACCCGTCCGAGAAGGTTGAGATCCCGAGCGTCCCGGCCGAGCCGGAGCCGCAGGTGGTCACCTCGATCACCGTCGAGGGCTCGGTCCGCTCCGGCCAGAGCGTCATCAACCCGACCGGCGACGTCACCGTGATGGGGTCGGTCTCCTCCGGGGCCGAGATCCTGGCCGGCGGCTCCATCCACGTCTACGGCGCCCTGCGCGGTCGCGCGATCGCCGGAGCCGCGCGCAACCCGCGCGCACGAATCTACTGCCGCAAATTCGAGCCCGAGTTGCTGGGGATCGACCGCCTCGTGCGGACGGCGGAGGACATGGGCACGGCCCTGCGCGGCAAGGCCGCCCAGGTCTGGCTCGATGGCGGCAACATCCGAATGGCAAGCCTGGATTAAGGGAGATCGACGCGTGGCAAAGGTTCTCGTCGTCACATCGGGCAAGGGCGGCGTCGGCAAGACGACGACGACCGCGGCCCTCGGAGCGGCCCTGGCCCAGGGTGGTCAGAGCGTGTGCGTCGTCGACTTCGACGTCGGCCTGCGCAACCTCGACCTCGTCATGGGTGCCGAGCGCCGGGTCGTCTACGACCTCATCAACGTGGTCAACGGCGACGCCAAGCTGCCGCAGGCCCTCATCAAGGACAAGCGGCTCGAGACCCTGCACCTCCTGCCGGCCTCGCAGACCCGCGACAAGGACGCGCTCACCGACGCGGGCGTCGCCCGGGTGATGGAAGAGCTGCGCGAGAAGTTCGACTGGGTCATCTGCGACTCCCCCGCCGGCATCGAGCGCGGCGCCCAGCTCGCCATGCACCACGCCGACGTGGCGGTGGTCGTGACCAACCCCGAGGTCTCCTCGGTGCGCGACTCCGATCGGATCATCGGCCTCCTCGATTCCAAGACCGCCAAGGCGGAGAAGGGCGAGGACATGGAGAAGCACCTGATCCTCACCCGCTACGACCCGATGCGGGCCGACCGCGGCGACATGCTCAAGACCGAGGACGTGCTCGACATCCTGTCGATCCCGCTGCTCGCGATCATCCCGGAGAGCCAGGAGGTGCTGCGCGCCTCGAACCTCGGCTGCCCGGTCACGCTGAACAACCCGCTCTGCGCCCCGGCGCGGGCCTACGCCGACGCGGCCCGCCGGCTCAAGGGCGAATCGGTCCCGATGAGTCTGCCGGTCGAGCGCAAGTCCTTCCTCGACAAGCTGTTCATGCGGAGGGCGGCGTGAGCATCCTGGGACTGTTCCAGAAGCGCAGCTCCGGCGCGGTCGCCCGCGACCGCCTGCAGCTGATCCTCGCCCACGAGCGCGCGGAGTCGGGTCGCCCCGACCTCGTGATCCAGCTCCGGGAGGAAATCCTGGCGGTGATCGCCAACCATGTCGCGGTGGAGCCCGACAAGGTGAAGGTCACCCTGGAGCGCGGCGAGGGTGTCTCGACCCTCGGCCTCGACATCGAGCTGCCGCTCGGCGCCTCGGGCAAGCTCGACGCCAAGCTGGCCGCGAAGCTCGCGGAGGTCGCCGCCAACAAGGGGGGCGCCAAGCCGGCCTCCTCCAAGAAGGCCGCTTGAGCCGGGCGGGGACCGTCCCCGCCGGCACGGAAGACTCGAGCCGCGCCCGGTCCGCCGGGTGCGGCTTCGTCGTGCCCGACACGAAGTCCGGCCTCGGCTCTCGACCGGGTGCCCCGTCGCGCCATCTCGGAGTCCTGGGGGGTGGTCGGTGAGAGGATCGACATGCCGAGCGCCACGACGGACGACGGGATAAGGCTCCATTACGAGGAGAGCGGCGAGGGGACGCCGCTGATCTTCGTCCACGAATTTGCCGGCGACCATCGCAGCTACGAGGCCCAGCTGCGCCATTTCGGCCGCCGCTACCGCGCGGTCGCGTTCAATGCCCGGGGCTACCCGCCCTCCGACGTGCCGGAGGCCGTCTCGGCCTACGCGCAGGCGCGCGCCGCCGACGACATCCTGGCCATCCTCGATCATCTCGGCGCGCCGAAGGCCCACGTCTCCGGCATCTCGATGGGCGCCTTCGCGACCCTGCATTTCGGCCTGCGGCACCCTGACCGCGCGCTGTCGCTCTGCCTCGGCGGCTGCGGCTACGGCGCGGAGCCCGAGCGGCAGGCCCTGTTCCGCGCCGAGGCGGACGCCACCGCCGAGATGCTGCGCCGCGACGGCATGGCGGCCTTCGCGGAGCGCTACGCCGTCGGGCCGACGCGGGTGCAGTTCGAGACCAAGGACCCGCGCGGGCACGCCGAGTTCAAGCGGATGCTCGCCGAGCACTCGGCCCTCGGCTCGGCCAACACCCAGGCCGGCGTGCAGAAGGGGCGGCCGTCGCTCTACGACCTCACGGATGAGCTGGGCCGCATGACCGTCCCGACCCTGATCGTCGCCGGCGACGAGGACTGGCCTTGCCTCGCCCCGAGCCTGATGCTCAAGCGGGTCATCCCCTCCGCGGCCCTGGCCATGCTGCCCAATACCGGCCACGCCCTCTCGGTCGAGGAGCCCGACGCCTACAACCGGCTCCTCGACGACTTCCTGGCGCAGGTGGAGAGCGGCCGCTGGCCGATGCGCGATCCCCGCGCGACCTCGGCGACGATCACCGGGATCAGGGGCTGAGCGGCTCGCGGGGGATCAGCCGGAACCGGGCCGGCCGGTCCGGCTGGGTCGTGACGACCGCCTGGGGCAGCACCGGCTCGCGCTCGTCGAGCACCAGCCGGAACCGCTGCAGCACCCGCGCCAGGGACAGGACGGCCTCGCTCAGGGCAAACTGCGCGCCGATGCACACGCGCGGACCGGCCCCGAACGGCAGGTAGGCGAAGCGCCGCGGCGCGGGCGCGCCGGGCAGGAAGCGGCCCGGATCGAACGCGTCCGGATCCGTCCAGAGCGCGCGGTGGCGGTGGAGTACCCAGGGGCTCACCATGACGATGTCGCTCGCCTTGACGGCGTGGCCCGCCACGTTGTCCGGGCCGAGCGCACGCCGGACGACCACGAAGGCCGCCGGGTACAGGCGCAGGGTCTCGTCGATCACCGCGCGGGTCAGTGGCAGCCGCCCGTCGCTCTGGCATCCGGTCGGATCGGTCAGGTCGGCGGCCCGCGCCTCGGCGGCGACCCGCTCCTGGACCTCCGGCGCGAGGGCGAGCAGGTAGGCCGCCCAGAACAGCGTGCCGGCCGTGGTCTCGTGGCCCGCCAGGATCATGGTGGCGACTTGGTCGCGCAGCTCGTCGGGCGTGAAGGCCGCGCCCGTGTCCGGATTGCGCGCGGCCGCGAGCAGGTCGAGGAGATCGCCCGACCGGGACCGGTCCCGCTCCGCCGCCCGGCGCGCCGCGATGATCCGGTCGAGGAACGGGATCCACCGGCGCCGGAACCGGCCGCGCGACCAGTCGAGGGGCACCGGCCAGCCCGGGGGGATCACGATGTCGAGGAGGTGCGGCCGCCCCATCCGCTCGGCATACTCGGCGATGAACTGGCGCAGCTCGGCGCCGTGCTCGTCCATGCCCACCGAGAACATGGCGCGCCCGGCGATCTCGAGGGCGAGTCGGTAGAAGGACGTGAACAGGTCGACCGGCCCCGCCGCTGCCTCGGCGACGATCCGCTCCATCCCGTCGGTCACGGCGGCGGCGATATGGGGCACCAGCCCGTCGATCGCCCGCGGCGTGAAGGCCGGCGCCAGGGTCCGCCGCTGGTGCCGCCACGCCGAGCCCTCACTGATCAGGAGCCCGTCGCCGAGGATCGGGCGCAGGATGCGGGTCGTCCCGGTGGTGCGGGCGTAGTTCGCCTGGTTCTCGACCAGGACCCGGCGGATCGCCTCGGGGTCGTTCAGCACGAAGCTCGACCGTCCGAGCAGGCCCCGGCGGGTGACCGGCTCCTCGAAGGCGCGCCGGGGGAAGCCCGCCAGCGCGTTGTCGCGGATCGAGCGCAGGTAGGCGGCCAGCGGCAGCTCGCGCTCCGGCGGGGCGCGGTGCGGCGGCACCACGCGCGGCATCCCGGCGAGGCTCGGGATCGTCCGGTCCGGGGTCGCGGTGGCGTCCGAGAATGTTGGCATGGGGTGCCATCCTGTGCCGGAGACGGGCGGCGCTGTAAACCGCCGCCCGCGCCCCGCGCGCACCGGTCACGCTCACGTCATTCGGCCGCCGTGCGCAGGCGCGTCTCGGCGCTCTGGACCGGCAGGCGCGCGGGGAACCGGGCCGGATCCGATTCCGGCGACAGGCTCGCCACGAGGCTGGCCCGGGGCAGGGTGGTCTCGGTCACGTCGAGCAGGGTGTCGACGCCCCGCTCCAGATGCTCGTCCACCCGGTCGATCACGAGGATCTCCGGGTCGCGCAGGATCGCCCGTGCGAGACCGACCCGGACCCGGACGCGCTCGGGGAGCAGCTGCCCGCGGTTGCCGACCTCCTTCTCGAGGCCGCGCCGCTGGATCGGCCGCTCCAGGTCGAACTCCCGGAACACCGCGCGGGCCTCCCGCTGAATCAGCGCCTCGCCATGCATCCGCGCCGTGTCGATGCGGCCGAAGAGCAGATTGTCGAGCACCGTGCTGCGCGGGTTGATCCGGTTCGGGTCGTAGGATTCGACGTCGCACCCGTCGTCGCCGTGCATGAAGCCCTGCACGACGGCCCGCGCGCCGACGATCCGCTTGGCCAAGGTCTCGTCGAGCAGGCCGAAGCGCATCCGCGGCTCGACATAGGCCAGGGCCAGGGCCAGGAACGCCACGCTGTCGGCCTCGCTCAGGCGCCCCGCGTCGGGCAGGCGCGCGAGCCGGCGCAGGTAGTCCGGCAGCGCGTCCGGGGTGATCAGCGAGAACCGCCGGAACAGCGGGTGGCCCGGCGGCACGTCGGCGAAAATGTCCTTGAGGTTGCTGGCGATAGCCACGCCCATCCGGTCCAGCTCGTCGAGGAGCTTCACCTTGTCCAGCGCTTCGCGGAACAGCGTGACGCCGGCCAGACGGCGCGGTTCCGTCAGCGTCGGGTCGCGGGGGACGCCGAACAGCAGGTTCTCCCCGACGGTGGCCTGCTCGTTGTAGCGGCCTCGGGCGAACGGGATCACCAAGTCGGCGAGGCCCTTCTGGGCGAAGTGCTCGCGCAGGTGCTCCCGCGCCGCGATCATGCGCTGGCCCACCGGCGTGTCATGGGCCACCGAACTCAGGGCGCCGAGCCCGAACCGGTAGAGTTCGTCGCCGAGATCGAGCCGGCCGAGCAGGTCGAGCAGGCGCTCGTCGAGCTCCCCGGCATCCCGGACGCCGAGGCGCTCGAAGTCGATCCAGGGGTCCTCGACGCTGTCGCAGGGATTGCCGGTCTTCACCGCCTCGTTGATCCGCGTTTTGCTGAGATCGAGGCTGTTGGTGCGCAGCGGGTGCACGCGCAGCCCGTAGAGGATGTTGTCGCGCAGCGTCCCGGGGAACAGCACGGGCTGGACGCCCGCATAGGCGATGCGGCGCGCGTGGTGCCGGCGCGGCAGGGTGGAGAGGTCGTGCTCCCCGATCCGGATCGTTCCCCCGGGCGGCGACTGCAACCCGGCCAGGACCCGGACGAATTCCTGCGCGATCGGTCCGGGCGGGACCAGGGCGATCCGCCCCGGCAGACGCACCTCCGCGTCCCCGACCTCGATCAGGGAGCCGCCCTGCGGATCGCGCAGCTGCAGGCCCTCGAGGCGCAGCGGGCTGCCGAGGCGGGGCGCCGCGCGCTCGGATTCGTGCTCCGCCGGCACAAGGCGCTGCGGACCGAAATGCGCCGCCACGGTCTCGTACTTGACCTCGACGTCGAGGCGCTGCTGGTCCCAGTCGATCAGCTCCTTGAGGGGCGGCGGCAGGTCGCGATAGGCGGCCAGAACCGCCACGAGCTGGCCGATGTCGAGCTGCCCCTTGAGGGCGAAGTAGCCGCCGATCGCGTAGAACAGGAACGGCGTCACCTGCGCGAGCAGGTTGTTGAGGTACTTCACCGCGAACTTGCGGCGGTAGATCCGCAGCCGCAGGTCGTAGAGCCGGTAGAGGCGGCCGCCGATCTCCGCCCGCTCCCAGCGGCCGGTGTCGTTGAGCAGCACCGCCTGCAGGCCGTCCAGCACCTCGGCGACGCGGCCGGCGAGGGCGCGGGACGCGATCTGGCGCTGGCGGCTGAGGCGGATGATCTCCCGCCGCAGCCGCGGGATCACGATCATCTGCACGGCGACCATGCCGCCGGCCGCGATGCCGAGCCACATGTTCTGCATCATGATGAAGGCCAGCGCCGTCGCGGCCTGCGTGCCCAGGAAGACCGGCACCACGATCGCGTCGCCGATGAAGGAGCCGATCGGCTCGACCTCGTCGCGGATGATCGTCGCCGTCTCGGAGGATTTCACCTCCCGCTGCGTCTCCGGCGAGAAGCGCAGCATCAGCGAGAAAAGCTGGAAGCGCAGGCGGCGCAGCATCCGCTCGCCGAGGATGCCCTTCTGCAGGTTGATCCAGAACTTGAAGGCGCCGTTGATCAGGACGAGGCTGAGGAACAGGGTCGACAGGCTCAGCAGCAGCTCGAACCGGTCGAGCTGGAACCCCTCGAACAGGTGGGTCTTGCCGCCGCCCAGGAAGGCGGGCCACTCGACCGTGAGCTCGAGGAACGGCGCGGTCGCCTCGCCGTGCGCGTAGGCCTTCCCGGTGATCGCGTCGTTGACGATGCGCTTCGGCAGGTCGAGCGAGGCGAAGTAGAACGGGAGCGACGCGAGCACGACGGCGCAGATCCTGAGCTGCGCGCCCTTCGAGTAGCGCCAGATGTACGGGAACAGCCGCGGCTCAAGCGCGCGCATCGTGTCCTTCCGAGGAAAGCCCGCCCCGGCAGCCCGAGGGCCGAATCGCCGCAGCCGGGCACCTGATCCTGGTCGATACGCTACCCGAGGGATCCGGTTTCATCCAATACAACCCGATACGGACGGCTTCGCGCCGATCACGGCGTCATCGTGCCGTCATATAGGGCAGGCGGTGCGGGAGAGAGCGCGCAGATCAGCCCTGCAGCGGCGGCCAGGCCGCGGCCCCGCGCCGGTGCCACCTTCGGAATCGCCCCCAGCAATCCCCGCCACGCGACGCCCCCATGACCTCAGCGGCCTTGCCCAACCGCGCGCGTCCTTATATTGCGACGCAACCACCACGACTCCGTACCTGAACCGGCGCGGACGGCCGCGCCGCGCGGCCGCCAGGGAGCCGGCACAACCCGTTTCGGGCCGCCATGAATCTGCGCAACATCGCCATCATCGCTCACGTCGACCACGGCAAGACGACCCTCGTCGACAAGCTGCTGGCCCAGTCCGGCACCTTCCGCGAGAATCAGCGGGTCGAGGAGCGGGCGATGGACTCGAACGACCTCGAGAAGGAGCGCGGCATCACGATCCTCGCCAAGGCGACCTCGGTCGTCTGGAAGGACACCCGCGTCAACATCGTCGACACTCCCGGCCACGCCGATTTCGGCGGCGAGGTCGAGCGCATCCTGTCGATGGTCGACGGCGTGATCGTGCTGGTGGACGCCGCCGAGGGGCCGATGCCCCAGACGAAGTTCGTGGTCGGCAAGGCGCTCAAGATCGGCCTGCGCCCGATCGTGGCGATCAACAAGGTCGACCGTCCGGACGCCCGCATCAACGAGGTCGTGAACGAGGTCTTCGACCTGTTCGCCGCCCTCGACGCCACCGACGAGCAGCTCGACTTCCCGATCCTCTACGGGTCGGGCCGCAACGGCTGGATGGCCGACAGCCCGGACGCGGACCCGTCGGTCGGCCTCACCCCGCTGTTCGACCTCGTGCTCAAGCACGTGCCGCCGGCCCGCACCGAGGAGGGGCCGTTCCGGATGCTCGGCACCCTGCTGGAGGCCAACCCGTTCCTCGGCCGCATCATCACCGGCCGCATCGCCGCGGGCTCGGTGAAGCCCAACCAGTCGATCAAGGTCCTCGACCGTCACGGCAAGGTCGTCGAGACCGGCCGCGTGTCGAAGATCCTCGCCTTCCGCGGCCTCGAGCGCGCCCCGATCGATGTGGGCGAGGCGGGCGACATCGTGTCGATCGCCGGCCTGATGAAGGGCACCGTGGCCGACACCTTCTGCGACCCGCAGGTCGAGACCCCGATCCAGGCGCAGCCGATCGACCCGCCGACCGTGACGATGTCGTTCATCGTCAACGACAGCCCGCTCGCCGGCACCGAGGGCGACAAGGTCACGAGCCGCATGATCCGCGACCGCCTGTTCAAGGAGGCCGAGGGCAACGTCACGCTCAAGATCGAGGAGGCCGCCGACAAGGACAGCTTCTACGTCTCGGGCCGCGGCGAGCTGCAGCTCTCGATCCTGATCGAGACCATGCGCCGCGAGGGTTTCGAGATCGCCGTGTCGCGGCCCCGCGTCGTGTACGAGCGCGACGAGAACGGCGGACTTCTGGAGCCGATCGAGGAGGTCGTCATCGACGTCGACGAGGAGCATTCCGGCGTCGTCGTGCAGAAGATGTCCGAGCGGAAGGCCGAGATGCTGGAGATGCGGCCCTCGGGCGGTAACCGCCTGCGCCTCGTGTTCCACGCGCCGACCCGCGGCCTGATCGGCTACCAGGGCGAGCTGCTGACCGACACCCGCGGCACCGCGATCATGAACCGGCTGTTCAAGGCCTACGAGCCCTACAAGGGCGAGATGCCGGGCCGGCGCAACGGCGTGCTGATCTCCAACGACCAGGGCGAGGCCGTGGCCTACGCCATGTGGAACCTGGAGGACCGCGGCCCGATGATGATCGAGCCCGGCTGGAAGGTGTACCAGGGCATGATCGTCGGCGAGCACAACCGCGAGAACGATCTCGAGGTGAACGTGCTCAAGGGCAAGAAGCTCACCAACATCCGCACCACGTCGAAGGACGAGGCGGTGCGCCTCACGCCGCCGATCCGGATGACCCTGGAGCGCTCGCTGGCCTGGATCCAGGACGACGAGCTCGTCGAGGTGACGCCGAAGTCGATCCGCCTGCGCAAGGCGATCCTCGACCCGAACGACCGCAAGCGGGCCGAGCGGTCGAAGGAGAACGCCGCCTGAGGCGGTCGACCGTCGCCGATCGTGAACGACAGGCAACCGGGCGCTCAGGCCCGGTTGCTGATGCGGCCCTTATTCCGGGCCGCTCTCGGGCCCATCGAACCCTTATGCCGGGGGCGATACCTCGGTGCTGCGGACCCGAGAGGCCCGCGTGAACCCCGTGACACCGATGCCCGTCGCGTTGAACCCGCTTCCGTCGCTCGCCCAGGCCGCCTCCGCGCCGCCCTCATACCTCGTCGGTCAGGACGGCGAGGGGCATTGGGTCGCGGTCGAGACCGGTGGGCGCGCCGGAGGTATTTTCCGCAGCCGCCAGGACGCGATCCGCTACGCCTGCGTCGAGACCGGCTGCCGTCCCGGCGAGGTGCCGCTGGCCTCCGGGCCGATCGCCTTCCGGCTCTCCTGAACCCCGGGACGCCGCGGCGTACCTCGCCGCGGCGCCGCTCGGGCCTGTCGCGTCAGCTGCTGCCGGGATCGGTCTCGTCGTTCTGCGTCCCGCCGGAGGGCGTACCCTGTCCGGGCTTGCCCTCCGTCTTCTCGTTCGGGTCCTTGACCGCGTCGGGGGCGACGTTCTTCGGCGCGTCCGGCTGCGCGCCGGTCTCTCGACGCTCGGTCATTCCCGGTTCTCCTGCTCCGCCCGGTAGTGCCCGCCCGCGACCTTCGTGTCGGCGGCCGGACCCCGCGAGGCCTTCTGGTCCGAATGCCCCCCCGAGGAGCCGCCGATCGCGGGCGGCGCGCGCCCGGGTTCGCCGGCCGCGCCCCAGCCCTCCTTGGGTTCGGGCCGCGGCGTCTCGCCGGAGCCCATGTCGGTGATCGCCGCCTGATCGGAGGTCTGATGGCCGCCCCCGGCGGGCGGGCTCCCGCGCGACCCGACCTTGTCGTCGGGCTTGCGGGTGACCGTTCCGGATTCGCTCGTCGGCCGGACCATCAGCGCTTCCCGTCGTCCTGGCCGACGGCGGCGGTGGCGCGGTCGATCGCCTCGCCGAGAGCGGTGCCGGACCGCGCCTCGTCCTCCATCTGCCCGAGCTTCTCGCGCGGCGTCTCGGTGTCGGTGGTCGCCCCAGCGTCGGGGTCCTCCCGCGACGGCCGTCCGGTCTGTTCTGTCATGGCTCGCCTCTCTGCGTCTTCGGGAGACAACGGAGGCGGCGGGGGAGGGTTGCGCGGACCGGGTGACCGACGGCGCGCGGTTCAGGTCTCCGGGCCGACGATCCGGGACAGGACGGCGTGCATAAGACGCCGCGTCGAATCCTCCGCCGCCCCGCGATCCGACGCCCGGGCCTCGATCGTCAGGAGATCCCCGTCCCGCAGGATGACCGCGGTGGCGCCCGCGCCGCTGTCCAGCGCGTACACGCTCATCCAGCCGACCGCCGGGCCGGCGGCCAGACCCGAGAGGCGGCAATCCGGATTGCGCTTCACGCAGATCGCCTCGAGCGCCGCGAGGGTCGTCTGGCCGGAGCGGACCCGGGCCTCGGTTCCGTCGGCGAGGCGCCCGATCCGCATCTCGATCGACGGGGCGCCCGTGCAGGCGGCGCAGTTCAGGTTGAGATGCTGCGCCTCCACCTGCGCCGTGGCCCGAGGCCCGAGCGCCGCTCTGGCGGTTTCGGCCAGCCCGGTGAGGTCGTGGACCGCGAAGCCCAGGGCCATCGCCGCCTGAGCCCAGAGGCCAAACACGAGAATCAGAAGGCTGCGCATGGGAAGAAGCATTGTCCGTTCGCCGGTCGGCGTTAACGGAAAGATCCTGCTGCGTCCAGATGCGGTGGGCCGGGGCGATTGTCTCGGCGACGGCAGATCAAATCGACTGTTCTGCTGTGGTTATTGTTCAGAAGATCGATCTTCTGGCCTGCAAGGGCGCGATCGGGCGGTCGAATGAACGAAAATTCGGCCTCGTCGCGTCGACTGTATTGGTGGCCACTCGGGCGAGGGCCGCGCGGATCCGTGTTCGCGCGGACCGGGTGGCCGACGGTAGGGGAGCGGCCCGAAGGCCGCCCCGCTGCCGGCCTCAGCCGATCCCGTCGAAGAGGGCGGACGAGATGTAGCGCTCGGCGAACGAGCAGGCGACGGTCACGATCCGCTTGCCCTGGAACTCGGGACGCTTGGCCAGCTCCAGCGCCGCCGCGACGTTGCCACCGGTGGAGATGCCGCCCGGGATGCCCTCCAGACGGGCGAGCGCCCGGGATGTCTCGAACGCCGCCTGGTTGGTGACCTTCAGGACGCCGTCGAGGATGTTGGTGTGCAGGTTGTCGGGGATGAACCCGGCGCCGATGCCCTGGATCTTGTGCGGGCCGGGCTGGCCGCCGGAGATCACCGGGGAATCCTCGGGCTCCACCGCGAAGACCTTGAGGTTCGGCAGGCGCGGCTTCAGCACCTCGCCGACGCCCGTCACCGTGCCGCCGGTGCCGACGCCGGCCACGAACGCGTCGAGCTGGCCGCCCGTGTCGCTCCAGATCTCCTCGGCGGTGGTCTTGCGGTGGATCTCCGGGTTGGCCGGGTTCGAGAATTGCTGCGGCATGACCGAGCCCGGGATCTCCTTCAGCAGCTCCTCGGCCTTGGCGATCGCGCCCTTCATGCCCTGCGCGCCCGGCGTGAGCGCCAGCTCCGCGCCCAGGAAGGCGAGCATCTTGCGCCGCTCCAGCGACATCGTCTCGGGCATCACCAGGATCAGCCGGTAGCCGCGGGCTGCCGCCGTGAAGGCGAGGGCGATGCCGGTGTTGCCCGAGGTCGGCTCGACCAGCGTGCCGCCGGGCTGAAGCTTGCCGGAGGCCTCCAAAGAATCGATCATGTTGACGCCGATGCGGTCCTTCACGCTGGCGATCGGGTTGAAGAACTCGAGCTTCAGCAGAATCTCGGCGTCGACGCCGTGCTCCTTGGGCAGCCGGTTCAGGCGCACCAGAGGGGTGTTGCCGATGGTCTCGGTGATCGAGCCGTAGACACGGCCGTGGCCGACCTTCGCCGGTGCGTTGAGGGTATCGGCCATCGCGGAACTCCTGCTCGTGGTGACGGATCGGACAGATGTCGTGCCCGGGGGCGGCCCCGCCAAGGGATCGCCCTCGCGTGGGAGGCTTGACCGGCCCGGACGGGAGGCTGCGATATCGCGTTGCTGCGGCCGGAGCAATCGGGCTAAGTGCCGTTACCGAAAGTTCTTTCCGGAATTGGGCGAACTTTCGGAGCGGGGTGGAAGACCTTTATTGAGCGGCCCTTCCCTTATGGAATTCTATTCTCCAGCCTGCCCGGCCACGGCCGGCGCTGCCGGACCGTCCCGCGCAACCGGCAGGCGGGGCCTGCCCCTTCGGCCGACTCGTCGGGCCGCTCTGCTGGCGGGCCTCGGCCTGATCCTGGCGCCGCCGGCGCGCGCCGCCGAGGCGCTCCGCCTCGTGCTCGCCACCGCGACGCCCGGCGGCGGCTTCCCGGCCTTCGGGGAGACCTTCGCCGGCGCGATCGCGGCCGCGGACCCGGCCCTGACCGTCGAGCGGCGTGCCACCGGCGGCTCGTCCGAGAATGTCGGCCTCCTCCGCGCCGGCCGCGTCGATCTCGGCCTCGTGCAGGGGGAGTACGCCTATCCCGCCCTCGCCGAGGGCGGCGGCCTGACCGTTCTGGCGCCGATGTACCCGACGCCGGGCCTGTTCGTGGTGCCGGCCGGCAGCGCGATCCGCTCGGTGGCGGATCTGCGCGGGCGCAGGGTCGTCCTCGGCACGCACAAGTCCGGGCTCACCGTCATGGGCCGGAGCGCCCTCGGCGCCTCCGGGCTCGATCCCGAGCGCGACATCAGCCCGATCCTGCTCGACCGGGCCGGCGACGGTCCGACACTGGTGCGGGAGGGCCGCGCCGACGCGCTCTGGGGCGGCGGCCTCGACTGGCCGGGCTTCCGCGCCCTGGCCTCCGATCCCGGCGGAGCCCGCTTCTTCGGACCGTCCGAGGCGGGCATTGCGCGCCTCGCGCAGCCCGGCGCGGCGACGCGGCGTCTCACGGTTCCGGCCGGCAGCTTCGCCGGGCAGGCGGAGCCGATCGAGACGGTCGGATCCTGGAGCTTCGTGCTCGCGCGGCCCGGCCTCGACGAGGAGACGGCCTACCGCGTCGTGAGTGCGCTGGCGCGGACCGATCTCACCACCGCCCGGCCGAGGAACCTCGTCGGCCTCGTCCCGGCGGATCGGGTCAATCCCGGGACCGTCCGCGTCCTCCGCGAGGCCGGCGTGACGCTGCGCTGACGGCGCGGCGGCTCAGCGGAAGGAGGCGACGCGGCGATCGCGCTTCCGCTCGGCGGCGGGCTGGTAGGCGATCTCGGCGTGGTGGGTGCAGTACGGCAGGCCGGTGATGGAGCGGGCGCCGCAGAAGCGGAATTCCGGCGTCGTCGGGTCGCCGAGGGGCCAGCGGCACATGGATTCCCGGAGGTCCATGATGGTGACGCGCTCCGACACCGCGAGGGCCACGGGCGCGGGTGCCGCGGCCGGCGCGGGCGCCGGGAATTCCGGGGCCGGACGGTGGGCCAGGATCGCGACCGGCTCGGGCGCCTGGGTCTCGACCACCGCGATGGCGGTCTCGATCTCGACCGTCTTCGACGGCGGGACGGCGGTGGCGGTTTCCTCGCCGCCGCGGGCGCGGCCGGCCAGACCGAGGCGGTGGACCTTGCCGATGACGGCGTTGCGGGTGACGCCGCCGAGTTGCGCCGCGATCTTGCTGGCGCTCTGCCCGTCTTCCCACAGGCGACGCAGCATCGCCACGCGATCGTCCGTCCAGCCGAGACCCGCTTCCATCATCCCCTCCGCCCCCTGCGGCTCGGCTGCGTTCCCGAAGGCACGTCCGTGTGTTCCAGGCCGACAGGCGCCGTATCCTCGGCCGGCCCTCTCGCCACGCAGACCGCGCCCTCGCGCACCGGCTGCCACATCGCGTGCGACACCCTGTCTCGCCAGGCCACGGGGGAACCCTAGCGCGGCGCTCGCGAACCTTGCAAGGGCGCGCGGCCACCGGGCACCAGCCGCCGCGCCGCCTGTCCACCGGCAATGGCCCGAACCGGCACGGCCCGGTACGGCGCCGCACCGTCCGGCACGCGCCCGCCACGGCCACGCTCGCGCCCCGATCGCGTGGGAGCGTGACCCCACCGCAACAGCGCGGCCTTATCGTTCCGTCGAAGCCGGCTAAGACGGAACAGGCGATACGGCCAAGCTCGTTCCGTGTGGCAGAGTGGGCGTGTTTCGCGGTTCGAGGAAGTGACGATGGGTTCTCGTCAGGTCAGCCTGCGCATGGCGGTGGCGTTCGGGCTGGCGGCGCAGGTCGCGGCCTGCGGCAGCGTTCCGCGGACTCCCTACAGCGCCGAGCAGGCGGCGTTCGCCACCGTGCCGGGCATTCCCGGCGCGCGCGTCTTCGCGGACGCGTCGGTGGACACGATCGCGGCCCTCGCCGCCAATCCGGAGCGGCGCCTCAAGGGCTTCACCTACCTGGCCCTGTCGGGCGGCGGCGGCGACGGCGCCTACGGGGCGGGCGTGCTCAACGGCTGGACGGCGTCCGGCAAGCGGCCGGAATTCACCCTGGTCTCCGGCGTCTCGACGGGGGCGCTGATCGCGCCCTTCGCGTTCCTGGGCTCGGCCTACGATCCTTACCTCACCGAGTTCTACACGAGCGGCGTCGCCGGCGAGCTCGTGGCCTCGCCGAATCTGGCCAACGTGCTGTTCGGCTCCGGCCTGTTCGGCGACGGGCGCCTGCGCAACCTCATCGACCGCTACGTCACGGACGATCTCCTCAAGGCCGTGGCCGAGGAGCACGCCAAGGGCCGGCGCCTGCTCGTCGTGACGACGAACCTGGATTCCCAGCGCGCGGTGATCTGGAACATGGGCGCCATCGCGGCGAGCGGGGTGCCCAATGCCCGCCAGCTGTTCCGCGACGTCCTGGCGGCCTCGGCCAGCATCCCGGCGGTGTTCCCGCCCCAGTTCATCGACGTCTCGGCGGGCGACGCGCGCTTCCAGGAGATGCACGTCGACGGCTCGGTGGTGACACCGGTCTTCACCCTGCCGCAGACCCTGCTGCTGCGCGACGGACGGATCCGCACCGGCGGCAAGGCCGAGATCTACGTGGTGATCAACGGCCGCCTGGAGCCGGACTTCGAGGTCACGAAGGACAACACGCTCTCGATCGTGGAGCGCTCCTTCACGACGGCGAGCCGCGCCCGCTCCCGCGCGACGCTGACGGCGACCTACGCGCTGGCGCGCACCAACGGCATCGGCTTCAATCTCACCTACATCGACGAGAACGGACCCAAGGCCTCCGCCGCGAAGGGCTTCGACACCGCCTACATGCGCGCCCTGTACGAGGCCGGCTACGAGAAGGGCCGGACAGGCGCCTTCTGGCAGCACTCGATCCCCGCCGCGCCGGTGCTGAAGGAGACGGCGAGCGCCGTGGCCAACTGATCGCCCGACCGTTCCGCCGCGCGCCCGACACGGGCGCGCGGCGAACGGCGCGGCTACTTGCCCAGGATCTTCGTCACGAGGCGGCCGAGGGGCGTCGCCGTGCTGGCGTTCCGGTCGTCCCGGTCGACGGGTCGGTTCTCGTTGCCGAGGATCTTGGTGACGATGCGTCCGATCAGGTTCATGGGTCGGCCCTCCGGTATCGCGCCCAAATGGCGCAGCTTCCCCAACAACGGGTCAGGCGCGGGCCGCGTTCCAGCTCGGCGCCCGATCGGGCGCCTCAGACCTGCATGAGGCGGATGTTGTTGGTGTTGCCGGCGGTGTGGAACGGGATGCCGGCGGTGACCACGATGATGTCGTTCGACCGCGCGAAGCCCTCGTCCTGCGCGTGGTGGCAGGCCTTCGAGGTCATCTCCTCGTAGCTGTCGACGTCCTCCGTCAGGACGCTGTGCGCCCCCCACAGCAGGCTCAGCCGCCGCGAGGTCGCGACATTGGGGGTCAGGGCTAGGATCGACGCGGCGGGGCGCTTGCGCGCGACCCGCGCGGCCGTCGTCCCGCTCGCCGTGTAGGCGACGATCGCGGCGGCGTGCACGGCCTCGGCGAGGTCGGCCGTGGCGGTCGCCACCGCGTGGGGCGGCGTCTCCTCCTCGCCCGGCTCCGAGGCCGCGACGATCGAGTGGTAGAGCTTGTGCCCCTCCACGCTCCGGATGATCCGATCCATCATCGCCACCGCCTCGACCGGGTAGCGGCCTGTGGCGGATTCCGCCGACAGCATCACGGCGTCGGCGCCGTCATAGATGGCGGTGGCGACGTCCGACGCCTCCGCCCGGGTGGGCGCGGGGGCGTTGACCATCGAGTCGAGCATCTGGGTCGCCACCACGACGGGCTTCACGGCGAGCCGGCAGGCCCGGATCAGCTCCTTCTGCCGCCCCGGCACGTCCTCGTGCGGGATCTCGACGCCGAGGTCGCCGCGGGCGACCATCACGGCGTCGGAGAGCCGGATGATGTCGGCGATCCGCTCCAGCGCCTGCGGCTTCTCGATCTTCGACATGATGCCGGCCCGATCGCCGATGATTCCCCGCGCCTCGATGACGTCGGACGGCTTCTGGACGAAGGACAGGGCGACCCAGTCGACGCCGAGATCGAGCCCGAAGGCGAGGTCCGCCCGGTCCTTCTCGGTGAGCGGCGACAGGTCCAGCAGCGTACCCGGCAGGTTCACGCCCTTGCGGTTCGAGATCGGCCCGCCGGTGACGACCTCGGCGGTGATCGAGGTCCGCTCGGGCCCGGTGACCCGCACCCGCACCCGGCCGTCGTCGATGAGGAGTTCCTGGCCCGGCACGACGGCGTCGAAGATCTCCGGGTGGTGCAGCGGGATCGCCTGCTTGTCGCCGTCGGCGCCCTCGAGGACGAAGCGGACCGTCTCGCCGGCCTCGAGATCGAGCCGGCCGCCCTGCAGCGTGCCGATCCGGATCTTCGGCCCCTGCAGGTCCTGCAGGATGCCGATCGGCCGGCCGACCTCCTTCTCGAGGGCGCGGATGGCGCCGTGGACCTTGGCGTGATCCGCCTGGACGCCGTGGCTGAAATTGAGCCGGAACGTGTCGACGCCGGCGAGGAACAGGGCGCGGAGCTGGTCCGGGGCGGAGCTGGCGGGACCGACGGTGGCGACGATCTTGGCGTGGCGGTGACGGCGCATGCGGGTCTCGGCCTCCTGAGGCTGCCTCTGGGAATCGAGCCGGGCGCTCGCTCGCGCCGACGGCGCTCACATCGGTCCGCGACGGCCCCGCGGCGAGACCCCGCGGCCCGCGGCGGGCGATTTTTCGCGCGGCGGGCCGATTCCGCGGGCGGCTATCTGGCCGCCTCCCGGGCGATCCCGGCAAGGCCGGCGTCGAACACGCCCGTGATGTCGGCGACGGCGTCGGCGTCGCTCATGCCCTCGGCGTCGAAGGTCGCGCTCCAGATCACTGTGGATCCCGCGCCGTTGGGACGGACCGCCAGCGTCGCGTTGTAGGCGCGCACCGGCAGGGGACCCTGGATGAAGCTGTAGCTGTAGCTCATGCCGGTCTCGTCGCGCGCGGTCTCGACCTCGGCGATCGTGCCCCGGCCGCCCTGCACCACGAGGCCGCGGATCTGCGCGCGGATGCCGTCATCGTCGTCGTCGCCCGACAGGATGCAGCGCTGGACCTGCGGGTGCCAGTTCTGGATCGCGCAGAAATCGCCGACCAGCGCCCAGACCGCCGCGGGCGGGGCCGGGATGTCGCGGCTGCGGGTGACCTCCAGGGCGCTGGCCGGTCCGGCGCCGAGGACGGCCGCGACGATGACCGTCAGGGAAGCGGGCTGCATCACGGGTGGTCTCCGGGCAGGCGGGCTGGTGTGACGCGACTTGGGGCGCTGCCGGGGCCGCGGCGAGCCCCGGGCCGCGTCTCGAAGGTGTCGCTGCCGGCCCGCTATGCTACGCCGCCCTCGTCTGGATCACCGGAGATGCCCATGGACGATCGCGCCGCGCCGAAGCGGCCCGTGACCCGGAGCGGCGCAACGCGCGCGGTCCTGGCGACGGGTGCCGCACTCGTCTTCGGCACGGTCGTGCCGGCGCGCGCCGCCGGGCCCGACCCCACCCCGCCGGTCGCACCGCAGTCCTTCGCGGCCTGCCGGGCCGACCTGATCGCCTGGGTCACGGCCCGCGCCGTGCCGCAGGGCCTCGCCGAGGCGCAGCTCGCCCACCTCACGCCCGACCCCGACGTGATCGCCGCGACCCAGAGCCAGGGCGAGTTCGTCCGGCCGATCTGGGACTACATCGAGGCCAGCGTCACGCCGGCCCGCGTCGAGTCCGGTCAGCGCAAGCTCGCCGAGTACGCCGACACGCTCGCGGCCATCGAGGCCAGGTACGGGGTCGACCGCCACATCCTGGTGGCGTTCTGGGGTGTGGAGTCGAGCTACGGCGCCGTGCTCGACAATGCGGCGGTGGTGAAGCCGGTCGTCCGCTCGCTCGCGACGCTCGGCTGCAGCGACCCCAACCGCATGACCTACTGGCGCGACGAGCTGGCGGCGGCGCTCCAGATCCTGGCCTGGAACCAGGCGCCCCTCGACCGGATGCCCGCCGGGCTCACCGGATCCTGGGCCGGCGCTATGGGGCACACGCAGTTCATGCCCAGTGTCTACCAGCGCGAGGCGGTCGACTTCGACGGGGACGGCCGGCGCGACATCTGGACCTCGGTGCCGGACGCGCTCGCGTCGACGGCGAACTACCTGCGCAGCCACGGCTGGAGACCCGGCGAGGGCTGGGGCGCCGAGGCGGTGCTGCCCGAGACCTTCGACGCGGCGCTCGCCGACGAGACGACGGTCCGCACCGTCGCGGCGTGGCGGGGGCTCGGCGTGAGGCCCGCCCGCGACCGCGCCCTGCCGGACACGGCCGAGGCGACCCTGATCCTGCCCGCCGGGATCCGCGGCCCCGCCTTCCTGCTGCAGCCGAACTTCGCGGTGATCCTCCGCTACAACACGGCCCTGTCCTACGCGCTGACCGTCGCGCTCCTGTCGGAGCGCCTGCGCGGCGACCCGGGCCTGGTGCACGACTGGCCGCGGGGCGACCGGCCCCTCACCGCCGACGAGCGGCGCGACCTGCAGACCCGCCTGACGGAGCGCGGCTTCGCCACCGGCGGGGTCGACGGCAAGATCGGCCCGAAGACGCGGGCGGCGCTGCGCGCCTTCCAGGGGTCGGTCGGCCTGCCGCCGGACGGTTACGCCGACGCCGCGCTGCTGGACCGGGTCCGGGCCGCGCCCTAACGGGCGCTCACGCCAGGAAGGCGGGCTCGTCCCGGGCGAGCACCCGCTTGACGCTCTCCAGGTGCAGCCGCGCGCTCTCGGCGCGGCCGGCCGCCTCCTGGGCCGCCACGTGCTTCACGATCGCCTCGGGCACGGCCTTGAGCGCGCGCCCCGTGCTCATGGCCAGGACCTGCGCCTGCGCGGCGCGCTCCAGGTAGTAGAGGTCGTCCCAGGCCTCCGCGATGGTCTCGCCCAGCACCATCACGCCGTGGTTCTTCAGGAACACCACGTCCGCATCGCCGGCGCTCTCGGCGATCCGCCGGCCCTCGGACGCGTCGAGCGCCAGTCCGTTGTAATCCTCGTCCACCGCGATGCGGCCGTAGAAGCGCAGGGCGGTCTGGCCCGCCCACAGCAGCGGCTCGCCCTCCAGCATGGCGAGGGCCGTCGCGTAAGGCATGTGGGTGTGGAACGCGGCCCGGGCCCGGGGCTTCAGCCGGTGCAGTTCGGCGTGGATGTGGAAGGCGGTGGCCTCCGGCTGGCCGTCGCCCTCGATGACGTTGCCGTGGAAGTCGCAGAGCAGCAGGCTCGACGCGGTGACCTCCGCGAAGGCGAGGCCGTAGGGATTGACCAGGAACAGGTCGGGCCGCTCCGGCAGCACCGCCGAGAAGTGGTTGCAGATGCCCTCTTCCAGGCCGTGGCGGGCGGCCCAGCGCAGGCAGGCGGCGAGGTCGATCCGGGCGCGGCGCACGCTGTCGGCGTTCAGGGGCTCGTTGCTGCGGGCCGGCGGGGTCCCCGGGGCGGTAACGGCGTGCGCCATGCGTGCGGGCTTTCCTGTGTAAAGGGATCGGGCCGGGCGACCCGGCCGGGGCCGCACTCTAGACGCTCGCGCGCAGCCGCCAAGCGCTCAGGCGCGGCCGTCCGTGACGCCGCCGACGAGGTTGAGGCCGAGCAGGAAGTCCGACGCGAAATCCGTGCGGACGACCGGCTCGCGCGGGATCGCCTCGCGCAGGAGATCGCGCTCGGCGCGGCGCGCCGCGACCGCCTCCGCCACCGAGACGCGCCGGAACGACAGGCGCGCCCCGCCCCGGACCTGCGCCAGCCGCCCGAGATCCGGCCCGATGACCGTGGCGATCTTGGGGTAGCCGCCGGTGGATTGCCGGTCGGCCATCAGGATGATCGGCAGGCCGTTGCCGGGGACCTGGATCGCCCCCATGGCGACGCCGTCGGAGACGATGTCGTGCCCCTTGGCGTGTTTCAGCGGGGTGCCGTCGACGAAGCAGGCCATCCGGTCGCCGCGCGGCGAGACCGTCCAGGGGCCGGCCAGGAACGCCGCGATCTGGTCGGGCGCGAAGTAGTCGTCCTGCGGGCCCAGCACGACCCGGATCTCCCGCCCGTCCCGGATGAGCCAGGGCGCGACGAGCCGCTGCGGCGGCCCGTCCGGTGTCCGACCCTCGGCGACGGGGAGGCGGTCGCCCGCGGCGAGGCCGCGGCCGTCGAGGCCGCCCAGCTCCGAGCGGGTATGGGTCGCCGCCGACCCGAGGACCGGCGCCACGTCGAGACGCCCGGCGACCGCGAGGTAGCCCCAGGCGCCGGCGTCGCCGGCCCGCACGACGAGGGTCTGGCCGGGCTCCAGGGTGAGCGCGACCGTGTCGGGCAGGAGCACGCCGTCCAGCGCGACGCGGAAGCCCGGCGCCAGCAGGGCGAGCCCGACGGCGCCGTCCTGCGCCGAGACGGTGACGCCGCCGGTGGAGATCTCGACGGCGGTGGCGTCGAGGGCGTTGGACGCCGCCCGGTTGGCGGCGGCGTGCATCAGCGGATCCATCGGGCCCGCGGCCGTGATGCCGTAGCGCAGGTAGCCGTGCCGGCCCCCGTCCTGCAGGGTGATGCCGGGTCCGGCGGCGTCGATGACGAGGGCGGGCATCAGCGCGCCTCCCCGCGGCGGGCCACCGGCTCGCCCGCCGCCTCGCGCGCCGTGAGGGCGTCGAAGGCCGCCGCATCCACGGGCTCGAAGCGGATCAGGTCGCCGGCGCCGACGAAGAAGCTCGGGTCGCGCTCCGGCGCGTAGAGGCGGGCCGGGGTCGCGCCGATCACGTACCAGCCGGTCGGCATCGGCACGGTCGCCACCGCGGCGAGTCCGCCGCCGATCATGATGGCGTTGCGCGGGTGCGGCGGCCGCGGGCTCGGCCGCCGGGGCACTGCCAGGGGCTGCGGCAGGCCGCCGAGATACGCGAAGCCCGGCGCGAAGCCGTACATGTAGACCCGGAAGGTCGTGGCCGCGTGGCTCGATACCACCGTCTCCGGCGACAGGCCGCTCTGCTCGGCGACCTGCGCGACGTCCTCCCCGTGGGGCGCGTCGTAGCAGCAGGGCAGGGTCCAGAGGGTCGGGCTCGCCGCGCGCGCGGTCGCGCCCGCCGCCAGCGCCCGGACCCGCTCGGCGAGCGTCCCGCGGTCGAGCACCAGCGGGTCGTAGTGTAGCATCAGGGAGCGGTAGGTCGGCACGCGCTCCCGCAGCCCCTCCGGCGGGTCCGCCCCGAGGGCGTCGTCGAGCGCCAGGACCCGGTCGCTGATCGCCGGGTCGACCGTGCGGCCGAACTCGACCACGAGGGCCGCCTCGCCGGCGTCGAGGAGACGGGGCTCGTCCAGCGCCGCGCTCACGGCCGGAACGGCGCCAGCGTGATGCCCGCGCCCTCCAGCCGGGTCCGCACCGCCCGCGCCGTGGCGACGGCGTGGTCGGAATCGCCGTGGACGCAGATCGAGCGGATCGGCGTCGGCAGCGTTTGACCGTCGGCCGTGAGGATCGCGCCCGCCTCGACCATGCGCAGGACGCGGTCGGCCGCCTCGCCGGAATCGGTGATCATCGCGCCGGGCTGGCTGCGGGGGATCAGCAGGCCGGTCGGCGTGTAGCCGCGATCGGCGAAGATCTCCTGGTGGACCTCGAGGCCGCAGGCCTCGCCCGCCGCTACCTGGGCGGTCAGCGCGATGGCGAGCAGCGCCAGCTCCCGGTCCACCGCGCGGACCGCGCGGGCGATGGCGTCGGCCACCGGCCGCTCCTCGGCGGCGACGTTGGCCAGCGCCCCGTGGGCCTTCACGTAGGTGATGCGGTGGCCGGCATACGCGGCGAGGGCCTGCGCGGCGCCGATCTGGTAGGCGACGAGCCGCTCGATCTCGGCCGGGCTGTACGGCATCCGTCGCCGCCCGAAGCCCCAGAGGTCCGGGAAGCCCGGATGGGCGCCGACGGCGACGCCGCGCGCCTTCGCCAGCGCGAAGGTCCGGGCCATGATCTCGGGGTCGCCGGCGTGGAGCCCGCAGGCGACGTTGGCCGAGGTGACGATCCCGAGGATCGCCGCGTCGTCGCCGCAGGCGTAGGCGCCGTAGCCCTCGCCGAGGTCGGAATTGAGGTCCACGCTGGTCATCGCCGCCGCTCCGCGTGCCGATCGGGTCTCACAGGGCCGCAACGGGTTCCGGCTCGGCCGGATCCGCGGTGCAAGAATCGAGCGCGCGGCCCGCCGTCTCCGGCAAGAGAAGCGCCGCGACGATCACGAGGCAATAGGCCCCCGCCGCCACGACGCCGATGGCGGTGCCGAGTGTCAGCGAGCCGCTGAGATGGCCTACTACGGCCGGGCAGATCGCGCCCGTGGCGCGGCCGAAATTGTAGCAGAATCCCTGTGCGGAGCCGCGGATCCGGCTCGGGAACAGCTCGCTCAGGAAGGCGCCCATCCCGGAGAAGACGCCGGAGAGGAAGAAGCCCAGCGGGAAGCCGAGGACCAGCATCACCGGGTCGGTGATCGGGATCAGCGTGTAGGCCAGCACGAGGACACCGGCGCAGAAGCCGAACAGGACGAAGCCGCGACGGCGCCCGATGCGGTCGGAGAGCCAGGCGCTGGTCAGGTATCCGACGAACGACCCGAAGATGAGCATCAGCAGGTAGCCGCTGGTGTTCAGCACCGAGAGGTTGCGCTCCGTCTTCAAGTAGGTCGGGAGCCACGTGGTCACCGCGTAGTAGCCGCCCTGCATGCCGGTCGCGAGCAGGCTCGCCAGCACGGTCCGGCCGATCAGCGGCCGGGAGAAGATGTCGAGGAAGCTGCCGGTATCGCCGACGTCGCGCATCGCGGCGCGGGTCTGGCGGTAGATCTCGGGGTCCTCGATGTTGCGGCGGATCCAGAAGATCAGCACCGAGGGGAGGGCGCCGAGCCAGAACAGGATCCGCCACGCCACGGCGGGCTCCGCCAGGGCGAACACGGCCCAGAAGGCGATGGCCGCGCAGGCCCAGCCGACCGCCCAGCTCGACTGGACGAGCCCCACCGCCTTGCCGCGGTAGCGCGCCTGGATCGTCTCGGCGATCAGCACCGACCCCACCGACCACTCGCCGCCGAAGCCGAAGCCCTGGAGCGCGCGGGTCACGAGCAGCTGCTCGTACGAGTGGGTGAAGCCGCTGAGCACCGTGAACAGGGTGAACCACGCGACGGTGCCCTGCAGGACGACCACCCGGCCGTAGCGGTCCGCCAGGATTCCGGCTGCCCAGCCGCCGATCGCCGAGGTCACCAGCGCGGCGGTGGCGATGTTGCCGGCCTCGACCTTGGTCAGGCCCCAGACCACGACCAGGGTCGGGATCAGGAAGGTGTAGACCATGTAGTCGAACGCATCGACGCCGTAGCCCGCGAAGGCCGCGCCCAGGACCCGGCGTTCCGCCGGACTCGTGTCTTTCACCCACATGGCGCAACTCCTTCGCGGACGGGCCGCCACGCGGCCGGGAGGGTCACAGGAACGGCAGGTCCCGGTTGAGGAGGTCGGTGATCAGCATGTGACCGGGCGCGTGGGTGATGCAGAGCGGCAGTCGCGCCGCCATCGCCACCGCCTGCGGGGTGACCCCGCAGGCCCAGAAGACCGGGAGCTCGTCGGGCTCGATCGGGACGGGGTCGCCGAAATCCGGCCGCGCGAGGTCGCGGATGCCGATCAGGCCCGGGTCGCCGAGATGGATCGGCGCCCCGTGGACCGCCGGCATCCGGGCCGTCACCTGCACGGCCTTGATGGCGTCCGCCGCCTTCATCGGCCGCATGGAGACCACCAGGGGGCCGTGGAACGGTCCCGACGGTTGGGTCTCGATCGACGTCCGGTACATCGCGACGTTGCGGCCCAGGGCAACGTGCCGGAGCGGGATGCCGGCCTCGATCAGGCCGGCCTCGAACGAGAAGGAGCAGCCGAGGACGAAGGTGACGAGGTCCTCGCGCCAGACGCCGGTCAGGTCGGGCAGCTCCGCCGCGAGTTCGCCCCCCTCGTAGACGCGATAGCCGGGGACGTCGGTGGCGAGGTCGAGGTCCGCCCCGAGCGTCGGAAGCGCGCGGGCGCCGGGCCGCGAGACGCCGAGGATCGGGCAGGGCTTCGGGTTCTGCTGGCAGAAGCGGTGGAAATCCTCCGCCATGGCCCGCGGCAGGATCATCAGGTTGCCCTGCGCGTGGGCGGGGACGAGACCCGAGGTGTGGCCCCGGAACCGGCCCGCGCGGATCGCGCGCCGCGCGTCCACCGCGTCGGCGAAGACAGGTGCGGCGCCGTCGGCGCCCGGGTGCTGGCTCACCGCGTTGATCTCCCCGGCTGGTCGTCGTGCGCCGGGCCGCCCTCGCCGGGCGCCCGTATTCCGCAAGATCGCGATCGCTTCAGCGATTCATTTCCTGCGGCAACGATCCCATCGCGCCGCGGGGCGCGCCAATCGTGATTGCGAATGGGGCGCGATAAACCCGTCTTATCGGCCGGCGGCCCAGGTCTCGGCGACCTCCTGGGCGAGGCGGGCCGCGTCCGCCACGAAGTGGTGGGCCGGCCGCTTCGTGTGCATCGCCGTGAAGGTCAGGTCCGAGAGCGTCGGCTCGGCCGGCAGGACCCGCAGGGTGCCGGCGCGGAGTTCGGCCTCGACCACGGCCGGCGGGATCACGCAGATCCCGAGGCCCTCGACGCCCATCTTCACGATGGTGGCCAGCGAGGCGCTCGTGTGGATCTGGCTCGGCAGGAGGTTCTCCTGCAGGACGAGGTCGCGCAGCTCGACGTAGGGGCTGGTGTTGCGCGGGTAGGTGATGAGCGGGTGGTGCAGCAGCGCGCCGAGGCTCAGGGGCTCGTCGCCCGGCAGCAGGCCCGGCGCGGCGATCCAGGCGACGGGAGTGCTGAACAGCGCGCGGTTGGCGAAGCTCGGCAGGGTGATCGGGCCGACGAGGAAAGCGAGGTCGATCTCGTCGGCGACCAGGGCGGCCTGCATGTTCGGCGAGATGTCGACCGTGATGTCGACGCCGATCCCGGGATGGGCGGCGCGCATGCGCTCGATGAAGCGCGACAGCCACAGGTGGACGATCGTCTCGGACACGCCGAGCCGCAGGGTGCCCCGCGTCCGGCCGGTCTCGTGCAGGGCCGCGCTCATCTCGGTCTGGAGCGCCAGGAACCGCTCGGCGAAGCCGAGGAGCAGACGCCCCCGCTCCGTCAGCGCGACGTCCCGGCTGCGGCGCTCGAACAGCGTCCCGTACTCATGCTCCAGGGCCGCGATGCGCTGGGAAACCGCCGGCTGGGTGGTGTTCACCTTCTCGCTGGCGCGCCGGAAGCTCGAGAGTTTCGCGACCCAGTAGAACACCTCCAAGCTGCGGAAATCCGCCATCCCGCGATCGTCCCGCGCCGCCGTCGTGTCCGGTCATATCGCGCCCCGGCGCGCGGAAGCGCAAGCGTGCGGCTGCTCTCGTCCTGGGTGGACGACCTGACGCTCGCGCCGCGGCGCGCCGCTAGAGGTCCGACACGGTCGTGGCCGGGCGGGCCGGGCGCATGTGCGCGAGTAGCAGGCGCGCTTCCGCGACCAGGGGATGGTCCAGGTACCAGAGGCCGCAGGCCCAGCCGGCGACCCCGGCGGCGATCGCGGCCGCGAGGCTCGGCAGCGGCGTCTCGGCCGACCATCCCCAAGCCGACATGACCAGGATGGCGGGTGCGACGGCGATCGCCGTCAGTGTGGCGGCGTGGAGGTAGATGGGGGCGTAGTCGCGCCTGAAGGTGTCGGTCATCCGCTCGAGATGCGGCCGATAGAGTCCCACGGCCAGGAGCGCCTCGCCGATCCGTGCCGCGCCCGCGCCGCCGAGGCCGAACAGGCAGCCGACGCTGAACATCACGAAGCCGGCGCCGTGGCGCAGGAACTCGAACCGCGCCTGGAGGGCGGTCTGATCCCGGATCAGGAACACCTCCCAGGTCATGCTGAGCGAACTCAGGACGATCGCGGCCACGGACAGCAGGCAGAAGGGCAGCGCCGCGCCGTCCCAGCCCGGACCGAGCAGGAGGCGCACGATCGGCCCGGCCAGGACGGCCGCGCCCGCGAAGGCCGGCCAGAGCAGCACGGTGATCATCCGCAGCGTGTGGAGGTAGCACGCGCGCAGGGACTGTCCGTTCCGCTGCTGATTCGCGAGGTCCACGAAGGTGATGCGGGTGATCACCACGTGGAGGTGGTCCCACATCAGGGTGTTGAGGCTCGCCGCGCGGGAGTAGAGGCCGAGGGCGCTGAGCCCGAGCATCCGCCCGAGGACGAGGTCGCCCATCCGGCCGGCGATCCCCGCGACCCCCGCGATGGCGAAGAGCCGGCCGCCGTAGGTCAGGATCTCGCGCCAGCCCGCGAGCCCGAGGCGCAGCGACACGTAGCGCAGCCCGAGGCCGTTCGCAGCCAGCGCCGCCGCGACGGCGCCCGCGGCCTGCCCGTAGGCCTGGCTCATGTAGCTGAAGCCGAGGAGGGCCAGCGCCAGCATCGCGCCACTGGCGACGAGACCGCGCAGCATGTTGACCAGGGCCACGCCGCGGAAATTGCCGTGCCGCTCGATCATGGCGGCCGGGCGGAACTCCAGTGCGCCGACGAGGGGCACCACGGCGAGGATGGCGAGGGCGCGCTGGACCTCCGGCTCACCGAGGAGAACGCTGCCGAACACGCTGAAGGCCAGGATCAGGATCGCCGCCGCGCCCGACAGCATCAGGTTCACCGTGAAGACGCTCGCCAGCAGCGCCGCGTCCACCCGCTCCGCGCGGACGATGTAGCTCGATAGGCCGCAGGAGCGCAGCGTCGACAGCAGGCCCGCGATGGCGGCCGCGAGGCTGAAGATGCCGGTCTCGTGGGGGGTGAGCAGGCGCGCCAGGGCGAGCGAGGTACCGAACTGTGCCAGGAACAGGCCGCCCTGGCAGAATCCCATCCAGGCCAGGCTGCGGCGCTTCGAGAACGCGGGCGGCGCCGTCGCTTCCGGCCCCTCTCGGAGTTCTGCCATGGGATCCTTCGGACGCGACAGGGTGGAGGCGGCGCTGGCTGCGGCCAGGGCGCGATCGGTCAGAACGGTCTAACAATGCCCGGTCGACCGTGGCAGCTGGCCAATCGGAGGACCAGGCCCACGCCCGATGGCCGAGGCCAAGCGGGCCTGCCGTCAAGCTCTGGAGCCGCGGAGAGGCCTGAAACCTTCGGATTCCTGCCAGGGAAGAGCTGCCTCTTGCTGTATGGGGTGAGTAGAATCGGGGTGCGTCGATAGAGAAATCCAGGATCCGAGGTATCCATTCTTTATCGGCTGCTTCTGGTGCGGCTCGGGCTGTATGCATCGCGTTGTATCGCGATTTCGAAAAAATCGATCACATGAATGGTGCGCGGCTCGGACAGAATGATCTGCATCGGCGGGCGAAAGCTCTCGCGAATGATTTGAGGGCGCCGTCTCGGCGCGTCCGGGGCTGCTCTCTGATGCACTGGGCAGAGGAGAGATCGCGCATTTGTGGTGATAGACCGGCAAATTCTTGGGACGTATTTCTCGTCTCATGGGACGAGAAAAGCGAGATCGGGCGATCGTGGTCGGAGCAGGGGGCGGAGCTGATCTCTTTCTATAGTTCGCCGACGATGGGAGCAGCGGCCGCTTTGCCTCAGCAGCCGCGATTTTTTGCGACGCCACATCACCGAGATGTTTGGTTCCGCATCCAAAAGGCGTAGCCCGCCCTACGGCGCACGGATCAATGGAGTGCAATGATATTACTATACCTTGTCTGAAGCTTGTTTTATAAGTTCCCGGTCCTGGCAGTATTTTTGAGATAATGCCAAATGAAAGTCAGCTTTATCGTATGTACCCGGAACCGCGTTGCGTCCCTCTTGGAAACGCTCGGGTCGATGACGCGGGCGATCGAGGCCGCGCCGGGCGCTGAGGCCGAGATCATCGTCGTAGATAACGGGTCGAGGGACGGGACGGATACGGCGCTGAAGCGCTGGTCGGCCTCCGTGTCGACCGATCGTTTCGATGTTCTGCTCCTCGCGCAGTCGCGCCCGGGTGTTGCTGGGTCTCGAAACGCCGCGATCGCGCGTTCTTCCGGAGACATCATCGCGTTCATCGACGACGATTGCGTCGTGTCGGATCAGTATCTGCGAGACCTGATCGCGCACTATGCCGGCGACACGGAAAGCGTCATTCGCGGTGGCCGGGTCGAGCTGGGATCGCCGCAGGACATCGACTTCACCACGAAGACCGAGGCCCGGGCCAGCCGGCTGACGTACCCTGACCATCCCGGCGGCTTCGTCCACGGTTGCAACATGACCTGCAGCCGTGCCGTCATCGAGCGGATCGGCGGGTTCGACGCGGCCTTCGGCCCCGGAGCGACGTTCCGCGCGGCCGAGGATACGGATTTCATCTATCGCGGCTGGGCGGCCGGCGTGGCCGTCGAGTACGTGCCCGACATGAGCGTCAAGCACTTCCACGGGCGCCGGGATCACCGCACGATCGACCGACTGCACTGGAACTACCAGTTCGGCAACGGCGCGCTCTACGCCAAGCACATCGGCCGCAGCCCGTGGCTGATCAAGCACCTGTACTGGTCCGCCCGCAACGCCGCCCGCGAGCTGGTCGGGGGCCCGCGCTTCGACGCGCATCTCGGCCTGACGTGGCGCGCCATCGTGACCGCCAATCTGAGCGGCGTCCTGGCCTTCGCCTGGCACAGCGCGCGGACGCTGCTGACGCGCTCCACCGTCCGGGCCTAGACCCCTGCGCTCCGTCGGGCACGGCCGGAGCGCGGCTCGTGCAGTGGCCCGCTCAGCGGGTCGTCGCGCCGCCGGACTGCGCGAGGAGCGTCCGGCCGAGCATCAGTAGCGTGACGCGCCGTCCGAGCTTCATCGCCGGGTAGAGAAGCCGCGCACGACCGGGACTGCGCAGGAGTCGCGCGAGGAGCCGGCTGGCCACGCCCCGGTCGTCGCTGAGGCGCGACAGCAGGACGAGCGCGTCCGGGCCGTAGTACAGGTTCGCCCCGTGACGGACGACCATGCCCTCGTTGAGGTCGTACCCGCGCCGGGTGATCTCGTCGACCAAGGGACCGCCGCTCCGGGCGTCCACCAGGGCGACGGTGCCCACGGACCGGCGCAGGGCCATGAGGTGCACGTAGTTCGAGCAGAACGGACATTCGCCGTCGTAGACCACCGTCAGGGCGGCCTCGGTGGAGGGGGCGGTCATGGGGTCAGATCGATCCTGTGCTCGGCTTCGGACACCACGCGGCGGACGGTGACGCCGTCCTGCATGCTGAAGCAGACGGATTCGCGCCGGTACACGTAGGCGACGATGTCGGCCATGGCGACCGTGTCGAAGCCGGCGGCATACTGGAGCGGCACGAAGAAGTGGTGCGGATAGAGCGCGTAGGGAAACAGGCCGGTCCTGTCGCGGATCGCGCTCACGAGGCGATGGTAGCCCCGGATATAGGCGTCCATCGCCGGCCCATCGATCTCGGTCTTCGCGTATTCCTGCCCCATGCCGTCCGGCGCGGTCAGGACGGGCACGTCGCAGGCCGTCGAGGCCGTGACCTTGCGGAACACCTGAGTCCCGCCGTTCGGATTGTCGAGGGCGAAGGCGTGCGCGGCGTCGGGCGCGCCGTAGGCCATGTGGGCGAACGGGTAGGAGTAGAAGGTGAAGAAGTTGGTCGGCACGTAGTGCCGCTGGCCGTTCCGGTCGATCGCCTCGAAGTACATCTTGTTGTTGGCCAAGGTGTCGTACCAGCCGAGCCAGGCCTGGGTCATGAAGGTGTTGCCGGTCAGGATGAACAGCACCGACAGGATCCCGACCGAGACCGGCGGGCGCTCGTAGTGCCGGCTGACGACGACGGCAGCGATGGCGAGGTTCAGCATGATCCAGGGGGCGAAGTTGGCGCCCATGAGCACGATGATCGACAGGTGCATCACGTCGAAGCCGAGCAGGAGCAGCAGCAGCCAGCGGCGCGGCATCAGGATCCCCACCAGGGCGATACCCTGCCCGAACAGGATGAGCGTGTTCGTCAGCGCGCTCGAATGGCTCAGGATCATCCGCATCGCCTCCACCAGCACGGGCCAGCCCGCGTAGGGGACGTGATTGTTGTCGAGGCCGACGACGAAGATCTTGCCGGGATCGTTGTTGAGCAGCCAGGAGAGCGGGCCCTCGTCGAGCGTGACCTTGGCGAGGAACGAGGAATAGTAGTTGCCGAGGTGGATGCTGATCGCCGCCGCGATCAGCACCTTCGAGAACATCGTGCTGGCCGCCGCGACGTCCGCCCGCGCCGGGGCGCCCAGGCCGGGCCAGTCGCGGATCCGCGCGGTCATGTGGGCCACCAGGAGGCCGGCGACGAGGCAGAAGCTCACCTCCGCGAGCGGCAGCACGTCGATGATGTGGCCGTGCCAGAGGCCGGTGACCCGGATGACCGCCTGCTTGCTCCAGACCAGATAGGTGGCGCTGATCAGGGCGAGGGAGGGCCAGCGCAGGCAGAGTACACCCCCGGCCACGGCCGCGACCCAGAGCACCGCGATGGCGCCGACGGCGACGGTCGCCTTGGCACCCGGCAGGACGATGGGGAAGAGCGGATAGTGGATCAGCGCGTACCCGCCCGCGATCGCGCCGATCATCTGCAGCAGCCGGACCGCGGCGAGATCGGCGGCGGCGAAGCGCACCCGCGTCATCGCGAGGGCCAGCGCCACAGGGAGCACCACCCCGTAGTAATTGTTGATCGCCGTGACGCCGTGCGAGATCTTCAGCAGGGCCAGCAGGCCGCCGATCTGCACGACCAGGATTAGGTAATAGCGCGCCCGGTCCGCCACCAGCCGGACGAGGCGTCTCAGGGCTGAGTCGAGGGACTTGTCCGTGCCGGTGATCGGGAGCGAGCTGCTCATCGTCTGTCTTCCGCCGCGCTGGTGGGACCGCCGCCGTTGGAGGCGACGACCTCATCCCCAAGGGCCCGCGACGACGGGGCGGCCAGCGGCCGAACGGGTCCCTCCGTCATACGGGCGTCTCGAGGAGGGCCCGCCGCGGACGAGTCCTGCCGCCGCGGGCTCCTGCCTCGCCGGTGAGCTTGGCATTTCACGGGGGTGTGAGGAGCCGCAAAGAGGGGGATCGCCCCTACGCCTTTCGGTCATCCCGGCCGTCTGAAGTCCAGGCACACGCGGCCGCACCGCGGAGCGGGACGCGCGTCAGCGCGGCGCCTGTCCCGCCAGGGGGGAGGTCTCGTCGACGAACGTCATCTTGGCGGCGAGGCGCGCCGCCAGGATCCGTCGCCGCGCGGTGAACAGGGGCCTGAGGAGGGCGCTGCCCTTCAGGAAGGCCGCGATCCTGGAGCGGGACGTGAAGATGGTCGACTCGAAGGGCTGCCGGGAGACGGCGTTCGGGACGAGCGCGCGACCGCGTGTCAGGGCGCCGCGCTCGAAGAAGTAGCTCCAGTTGTCCGACGTCACCGCGACCGGTCGGTTCGCGCGCAGGATCCCCTCGGCCGCCGCCCGGGTGATGACGTAGGCCGCGGCCGTGCCGAGGCTGCTCATGTCCATGGGCAGGCACAGCCGGTGCTCGCCGACGGTCACGGCGCCGACCGAGCTGAACGCGCCGACCGTCTCGGCCCAGTTGAAGAGCAGGACGACGTCGCCGGGCCGCAAGGCGGCCTCGATGCCGGCCACGATCTGATGGATCTGCGGCGGCAGGACGACGTCATCCTCGACGATGAGGGCGTGGGGCAGGTCGAGCGCGATCATCCGCTCGTAGGCGCTCATGTGGGACAGCGCGCACCCGATCTGACCGGCGGTCAGGTCGGGCTGGAACGGGGCGTTCGGATCCGGGACCGGGCCTTCGTAGCCTGTGATCTCGCAGTGCCGCCCCCAAACGGCGGCGAGGTGCCGGGTCAGATAGGCGTGCCGTTCGCGGAACCGGGGCAGGGAGATCCCGAAGCAGTACATCGTCGTCACCTCTGATGGGGCCTGTCCGACCGGCCGCGGCGACCGCGTTCGGCGCCCGTGATTCTTCCCGATCAGGACCTTCGACCCCGATCGAGATCTTCGACGCCGGCCGTTCGGGGCCCCGCCGCGGGTCGGGCGCCGCTCAGGGCTGGCGGGTCAGTCGCGGGTGATCGGTTCGCTCCCGTCGATGGTCGGTGACCGCACCACCGGCAGGATCGCCGCGAGGAGGAGCTGGTGGAGACCGTGATTGACGAAGAGCGGGCACTCGAAACACACCAGGACGAAGAGCTGGCTCATGAACAGGATCGGCCAAGCCTCGACGTAGCCGGAGGAGCGCGCGAAATCGGCGATCACCCGGCGTGCGGTGTCGAGCAGCGCGACCGTGAAGAGGATCACGCCGACGATGCCGAACGCCACGGCCGTGTCGATGAAGTTGTTGTGGAAGAACCACAGCTTCTGCTTCATGACGAAGTGCAGGTAGGCGGCCGTGGTGACCGGGCTCTCCCAATAGGCTTTGTAGCCGATGCCGATGAGCGGCTCCCGCCAGAACTGGTCGAGGCCGAACTGCCAGAGGACGGTTCGGCCGGTCAGCGTGGTGTCCTTGCCGAGATCGGACAGAAGGCTCGCCGAGATGTCGGCCCCGCGCGCGGCGGCGATGAAGATCCCGACACCCGCCAGGGCGATGGCGATGCCGAGGCAGAAGCCGGTCACGTGCTTGCCCTGCCGCCACGCGAAGATCGCGGCGAGCGGCATCAGCCCCGCGGTGGCCGCCACCAGGGCCGTGGCCGAGTGCGTCGCCAGGAGGAGCGCCAGGGCGAGACAGAAGCCGAACGCGGTCAGGAGACGGTTCCATCCCTGTAGGAAGAGGCAGGCCGCGCAGAGGATCTGAAGGCTCGACAGGGAACCGAGGACGTTCTTGTGCGAGTAGATCCCGGCCCAGTTGCCGTCGGTCCCGCGCGTCAGGGCCGGCGCCGCCACCGTGAGGAAGGCCGACAGAAGCTGCCCGGCCAGCAGGCCCAGGAAGACGATCCTGACCAGGCGGGACAGACCCATGGTCGTCCGCAGGGTGATGCCGGCCACGATCGTCGCGAGCAGCTGGAGTCCGTGATAGGCGGAGAGGCCGGGCGTCAGGGACCAGAGGGCCGACGCGATCGCGAGGAGCGGCCAGCTGAGCAGCAGCAGGCGGCTGCCGAACAGGGTGGCGACGAGGTCGCGGCGCAGGACCAGGAACGCGAAGGCGATCAGGTCGGTGCCGATCCAGACGGCCTTGTCGACGCCCGGCAGCTTGATCTGCTCGCCGACCACCGGCGCGAAGAGGAACAGGACGATCCACGCCGCGGCGGCCACGCCGAGCCGGGGCATCGCGTCGACGCCTTCACCCGCGCCCCCGGCACCCGCCCAACGGTGATCCGGCCCGTACGGCCCGAGCGGCGACCACGCGAGGCCGCTCGCATGGCCCGGTCCAAGGCTCGCCAAGTCTCGTGGAAACGCCATCGCTCGATCTCGGACGCCCGGGGTGAGGCAGTGTCCCGTCCGCCCTGCGGTCGGACACCGCTCGGGGCTGCCGCGGACACGCCCCCTCGCGAGTCGACGCTAGTCCGGGCATTCCGAACTCAGAACTCGACCAAACGAGGTAGCGGCGGCTCGCGGAGGGCGCGGGCCCGGAAGGCCGCGACGGGACACGCTGCCGAAGCGACCGCCGTGGCGGGATAAGATGCCGCAGCCCGTGGTCGCAGCCGCGACGTCGAATCGACCGTGCCGCTGCGGGTATTGTCTTTTTTCATACGATTCAAGCTTGTCCGACGCTCCGCAATAGCGCGATCGGCGGGCAGCATTTCGCGGAACTTGGGAATCGTGGCGGAACTCTTGGGACGATTAGGCATTTGGCAGTTCGATAAATCCTGGAGGAGCGTTTGATGAAGGTCTCTCGTCTGTCCGGCGCGGTTGCGCTTCTGGCCCTCATTGCCGGTCCCGCCCTCGCGGCGCCGTGCAACACCGGAACCACAAAGTCGAAGACCCCCGATCAGCAGGCTTCGAATCCCAAGAGCTCCGACGTCGACAAGTCGAGCAAGAACCTCGCTGGCGGCAACCAGCCGGCCTCGCCGGGCACCGTCGGCGCCATGAACAACGCGGGCGCCACGCAGACGGCCGATCGTCAGGCGCAGACCGACGCCGGCTCCAAGTCGAATTCGACCGACCCGGCCGCCGCGAATCTGGCCGGTGGTCAGCAGCCGGCTTCCCCCGGCACGGTCGGTGCCATGAACAAGGCCGCCGCCGATCGGCAGACTGCCCCGGTATCCGGCGACGATTGCTGATCTGACCCGACCTTTCCCGGCACGTTGAGAGCCCGCCTCGCACCGTCGAGGCGGGCTCTCGCGTGCCTGCCCGCGCTCCGGACAAACCCACAGCCAGACTCCCGCCTGACGGTTTGAGTCGGCCGCATTCGGGTGTATTCGGCACCGAAACCGGGTAGATTCGGCAATCGGGCCAGGGGGAGGATCGCGACGTGAGTGGTCGCCGGGCGCTGCTGCTCATCGGAGGGATCCTGCTGGCCGCGGCCGGTCTCGCTGTCACGCCGACGGGCGAACGCCTTCGCGCCGATGCCGGCCCGCTGGTCGCGGAGGTGCGGGCGCGCGTCGCGGCGCTGATCCCCGCACGGCGGGACGATACGTCCACGGCCGCGCAGCTGCCGGCGCCGCGCACCGCCATCGAGGACGGCCGGACCCTGGTCCGGCTGACGCCGGCCGAGCGCACGCGGATCGGTCTCGTCGCCGAGGCGCGACCCGCCATCCTTCACCGACAGGAATTGACCGCCTACGGCAGCGTCCTCGATCTCGCCCGCATCACCGAACTGACCAACAGCTACGCGGGCGCCGTGGCGGCGCTCCAGACGGCCCGCGCCCGGGTCGAGGTCTCGGCCAGCGCCGCCCGCCGCGCGCGGACTCTCGGGGCCGGGGTGGTGGCGGTGGCGCAGATCGAGACCGCCGAGGGCACGCTCCTGACCGATCAGGCGTCGGTCACCGCGGCGGAGTCGCAGGTGCGCACCCTCGCGGCGACGGCGCGCCAGGAATGGGGCCCTGTGCTCGGCAAGGCGATCATCGAGCGGTCGCCCCTGGTGACGCGCCTGATCGAGCGGACCGACTTCCTCGTGCAGGTGACGCTGCCACCGGGGGAGACTCTGCCGGAGGCGCCGCGGGCCGCTTTCGCCGAGGTGCCACCGCAGAGCGAGCGAGTCGCCCTGCGACTGGTCTCGCCGGCGACGCGGACCGATCCGCGGATCCAGGGGCAGAGCTTCTTCTACCTCGTCTCCGGCGACAGCGGCCTCCTGCCCGGGACCAGCACGATGGCGTTCCTGGCGGCGCCGCGGGCGGTGAAGGGCGTGCTCGTGCCGGAGGACGCCGTCGTCCACGGGGAGGGCGGGACCTGGGTGTATCGCGGGGCCGGCGACGGCGCCTTCGTGCGCCATCCGGTGCGGCCGGACGCCCCGATGTCGGCCGATGCCTTCGTGGTCGAGGATCTGCCGGACGGCAGCGAGATCGTGCTGCGGGGCGCGCAGGCCCTGCTCTCGGAGGAGATGAAGAGCCGCATCCGCGTCGTGGGCGACGACGATGACTGAGCCCCCCGCTGCCGCCGGCCGCGGCGGTCCGCAGGCGGCCCTCGTCGGCTTCGCCGTCCGGTTGCCCAAGGTGGTGCTGGCGCTGGCCTGCGCGGTCCTGGTCTTCGGCCTCTACGCCCTCGCGGGGGCGCGCTACGACGTGTTCCCGGAATTCGCGCCGCCGACCGTCACGATCCAGACCGAGGCGCCGGGCCTCGATTCGGAGCAGGTCGAGGTGCTGGTCACGCAGCCCGTGGAGGTGGCGGTCGGCGGCCTGCCGGGCCTGGAGACTTTGCGCTCCACCTCGATCCAGGGCCTGTCGGTGATCACCGCCGCGTTCCGGCCAGGCAGCGACGTCGACCGGATCCGCCAGCGGGTCAACGAGCGCCTGGCGGCGCTCGCCGGCCGCATGCCGGACGGGGTCGCGGCGCCCGCCATGACCCCGCTGACCTCCTCGACGCTGACCGTGCTCCTCGTCGGGCTCACCTCCGAGACCCGCGACGCCATGGACCTGCGCCAGGTCGCTGAATGGACCGTGCGCCGACGTCTCCAGGGGGTGCCCGGCATCGCCCAGGTCTCGCTCTACGGCGGGGGCGTCCGCGCCCTGCAGGTCCAGGTCCGCCCCGACGACCTGATCCGCTTCCAGATCGGCCTCAACGACGTCCTGGCGGCCGCCCGGAAGGGGACCGGTGTGCGCGGGGCGGGATTCGTCGACACGCCGAACCAGCGCGTCCTGCTCCGGACCGAGGGGCAGTCGCTCACCCCGGAAGCGCTCGGGCAGATCGTGCTCCACAACGACGGCGGGGCGAGCGTGGTCCTCTCGGACGTGGCGACCGTCACGGCCGCGCCCGAGCCGGCGATCAGCGCGGCCCTCGTGGACGGCAAGCCCGGCGTACTGCTGATGGTCGGCGCCCAGGCGGGTGTCGATACACGCGCCGTGACCGCCCGCCTGGAGGCGGCCCTCGACGAGTTGCGGCCGGTCCTGAAGCGCGAGGGCGTGAGCGTGCGGGCCGACCTGTTCCGGCCGGCGAACTTCGTGGACGTCGCCACCGGCAACGTGATCCAGGCGCTGGCGCTCGGCGGCGTGCTGGTGGTGGTCGTGCTCCTCGTCTTCCTGGCGGACTGGCGGGCCGCGCTGATCAGCGCGACGGCGATCCCGCTGTCGCTGATCGCCGCCGCGCTCGCCCTCCAGGCCTGGGGCGAGAGCCTCAACACGATGACGCTCGGCGGGCTGGCCCTGGCCATCGGCGAGGTGGTCGACGACGCGGTCATCGGCGTCGAGAACGTCTCGCGCCGGCTGCGGGAGGCGCGGGGCGGACGGCGCGGCCTGCCCCGCGTGGTGCTGGCCGCGATGCTGGAGGTGCGGACCTCGGTCGCCTACGCGACCCTCGCGGTGATCCTGATGTTCCTGCCGGTCCTGGCGCTGACCGGCGTCGCCGGCCGCCTGTTCGGGCCGCTGGCGCTCGCCTACATCGCGGCCGTCGTCGCCTCGCTCCTCGTGGCGCTCACGGTCACGCCGGCCTTGGCGCTCCTGCTCCTCGGAGGCCGCATGGCGCGCGACACGGGCGCGGCGCCGCCCGACCCGCCCGTGGTGCGCTGGAGCCGCGCCGCCTACCTGCGGTTGCTCGCCGGGATCGGGCGGGTGCCGCGGATCGCGATGGCGGGCGCCCTGCTGGTCACCCTCGCGGGGGCCGCCATCCTGCCGACCCTCGGCGCGGTGTTCCTCCCTGACCTGAAGGAGGGGCACATGATCCTGCACATGGTGGCCATTCCCGGCACCTCCCTGCAGGAATCGCAGCGGCTCGGCACGCTGATCACCGGCGACCTGAAGGACATATCGGGCGTGCGCGCCGTGGCGGCGCAGATCGGACGGGCCGAGGCCGCCGAGGATACCGCCGGGCCGCATTACAGCGAGATCCACATCGACCTGGAGCCGGGCCTCGACGGCGCCGCCCAGCGCCGGGTCGAGGCGGCCATCCGGCAGCTGATCGCCGGCTTCCCGGGGGCGGCGTTCTCGCTGAAGACCTTCCTCACCGAGCGCATCGAGGAGACCGTCTCGGGCTTCACCGCGCCGGTCGTCGTCAACGTGGTCGGCAGCGACCTCGACCGGATCGAGGCCGTGGCCCGCTCGGTGGCGCAGGAGCTCTCGGAGGTGAAGGGCGCCCGGGATGTCCAGCAGGCCTCGCCGGCCGGGCTGCCGCAGGTCACGGTGGCGCTGCGACCGGTGGACCTGCGACACTGGGGGCTCGATCCCGTGGAGGTGCTGGAGGCGGTGCGCACCGCCTACCAGGGCGACACGGTCGGTCAGACCTATCGCGGCAACGCCGTGTTCAACGTGCTGGTGATCCTCGACGCGCGCGTGCGGGACCGCCTCAGCGCGGTGGGCGACCTGCCCCTGCGGGCGCCCGGCGGACGCTACGTCCGGCTGTCCCAGGTCGCCGACGTCTACGAGAGCGCCGGACGCTACCAGGTCCAGCACCTCGGCGCGCAGCGGGTGCAGGCGGTGACGGCCAACGTCGCCGACCGCGACGTGGCGGGCTTCGTGGCGGCGGCCAAGCGCAAGATCGCCCGCGAGGTTCGGCTGCCGGAGGGCGTCTACGTCACCTTCTCGGGTGCCGCCGAGGCGCAGGCGGCCGCCCGCCGCGACCTGCTGGTCCATGCCGGGATGGCCGGCTTCGGCATCGTGGTGCTCCTGGCCATCGTCACCGGCTCCGCGGCGAACCTGCTCCTGGTCCTCGTCAACCTGCCCTTCGCCTTCGTGGGCGGCGTGGCGGCCGCGGCGCTCACCGGCGGGGTGCTGTCGCTGGGCTCGATCGTCGGCTTCGTGACCCTGTCGGGCATCTCGTTGCGCAACAGCGTGATGATGATCGCCCATTACGAGCAGATGGTCACCCGGAACGGGCGGCCGTGGGACGCCGCCACGGCGGCGGAGGGCGCCGCGGACCGGATGGTTCCGATCCTGATGACCTCCTTGGTCACGGGCCTCGGCCTGCTGCCGCTGGCGCTCGGCGCCGGTGAACCCGGCCGCGAGATCGAGGGCCCGATGGCCCTCGTGATCCTCGGCGGCCTCGTCACCTCGACGGTGCTGAACCTGCTGATCCTGCCGGTGATGGCGCTGCGGTACGCCCGGTTCCGCCACCAGGACCCCGCGGATCTGGAACTGACGGCGGTCGGGTCCTGAGGGCGCGCCCAGCCGGCGCCGGCTGACGGGCCCCCGCTGGCCCTACCACCAGCTCGCACGGGTCTCGGGAGCGGGCGGCCGGCTGCTCGCGGCCGGGCGCAGGGAGTGGTCGAGCGCGGCCAGCACGCGGCGCACGGCCTCCTCGTAGGTCGCGGCCACCGGCTCGCGCGGCCGGGCGAGCCCGATCGGGACGGTCTCGTCGAGGCGCCCGGGCCGCGGGCGCATCACCACCACCCGGTCGGCCAGGGTGACGGCCTCCCCGACATCGTGCGTGACGATCAGGATCGTCGGCTTCGACTCGGCCCAGAGATCGAGGAGCTGGTCGTGCAGCCCCTTCCGGGTGAATGCGTCGAGGGCGGAGAACGGTTCGTCGAGGAGCAGCACCCGTGGGCGCGCCACGAAGGCCCGGGCGATCGCCACGCGCTGCTGCTGACCGCCGGACAGCTCGCGCGGCCAGCGGCCGCCGTGCTCGGCGAGCCCGACGCGCTCCAGGGCGTGCGCGACGCGGGCGCGGCGCTCGGACCGGGACAGGTCGGCGAGGCCGAAGCCCACGTTGCCGGCCACGTCGAGCCAGGGCAGCAGGCGCGGCTCCTGGAAGACGACGCCGACGCTCGGATGGGGCGCGCGGATCGGCTCGCCGTCGACCGCGACGGCACCCGCGCTCGCGTGGTCGAGCCCCGCGATCAGCCGGAGCAGCGTCGTCTTCCCGCAGCCCGAGCCGCCGATCAGCGCGACGATCTCGCCCTGCTTCACCGACAGGTCGATGCCCGACAGCGCCTGCGTGCCGTCCGCGTAGGTCTTGGAGAGGGCGTCGACGGTCAGCACGGGCGTCTCTCGGCGGGCGTGGCGTGGGGATCGCGTCGCGGGGCGCCCTCCCGGCCCGCGGCGCGCGTCCGCACCGGTGCGGCGGTCACAGGCTGTCCCGCACGGTATCCTGCCACCGGGTCAGGGGGCCGGTCAGGGCGACCAGGGCCATGTCGGCCGCCTTGCCGACGAGGGCGAAGGCGATGATCGCCGCCACGATCTGGTCGGGCTTGCTGAACTGCTGACCGTCCACCAGCAGGTAGCCGAGCCCCTCCGAGGCGCCCATCAGCTCCGCCGCCACGACGAACAGGAAGCCGAGGCCGAGCCCCGTGCGCAGGCCCACCAGGGTCGCCGGCAGCACGGCCGGCAACAGGATCCGGCGGGCGAGGGCGAGCCGCGACAGCCGGAAGATCCGGCCGACCTCGACCAGCTTGCGGTCCACCGAGGCGATCGCGCCGGAGACACCGACATAAACGGGGAAGAACACGCCCACGGCGATCAGCAGCACCTTCGGTGTCTCCAGGATGCCGAACCACAGGATGAAGAGCGGCACCCAGGCGAGCGACGGGACGGCCCGCAGCGCCTGCAGGCTCGGGTCGAGGAGCCAGCGCAGCGGCGGGACCGTGGCGACGAGGGCCCCGGCCAGGATGCCGGCCGCCGCGCCGCACAGGAAACCGAGCCCGACCCGCACGAGGGTCGCCTCGACATGCATCCAGAGGTCGCCCGAGACGGCCAGCCCCCAGAGGGTCGCGGCGATCCGGCTCGGCGGCGGGAGCAGCCGCCCGGACGCCGCCCCGCTGGCGACCGCGATCTCCCAGCCGATCGCCAGTATGAGCGGCAGGAGCAGGCCCAGTCCGGCGCGACCGCCCCGCCGCAGCAGCGGCACGCGGCCGCTCACTGTCCGGCGACGGGATTGAAGCGCGTGTCGAGCAGGCCGTCGACGGACGCGGACACGTCGGTGCCCGCCGGGATGATCCCGGCCTGCTGGAGGGCGGTGCCGGCCGCCTTGATCGACTGCGCCTGGGCGGCGCCGATCGCCGGCTGGGACAGGTCGGTCCGCTCGAGCTGCCGGGCGATCACCGGCTCGGGCAGCTTGGTGGCCGCGACGAGGGCGGCTGACAGGGCCTGCGGGTTGGCCAGGGCGTGAGCGCGCGCCCGCTCGTAGGCGGCGATCACCGTCCGGACGAGGTCGGGATGGGCCGTCGCGAAGTCCTCCCGGACGTCGAGCAGACCCCAGGTGTTCGCCGCGGCGTCGCGGTAGAACAGGACGTCGCCGTTCTCGATCTCGGCCGCCGCCATCATCGGGTCGAGGCCGGCCCAGGCATCGACGTCGCCGCGGTCGAGGGCGGTCCGTCCGTCCGCGTGCTGCAGCAGCACGAGCTTGGCGTCGCGCTCGGTGAGGCCGGCGCCCTGGAGCGCGCGGATCAGGAAGATGTGCGGGTCGGTGCCCCGGGTGACGGCGACGCGCTTGCCCTTCAGGTCGGCGGGCTTGGTGATGCCGCTGTCCTTGCGGGTGACGAGCGCCGTCCACTCGGGGCGCGAGTAGGCGTAGATCGCCTTGATCGGGTTGCCGTTGATCCGGGCCACGAGGGCCGCGGCGCCGGCCGCCGACCCGAAATCGATGGCCCCGGCGTTCAGGAACTCGAGCGCCTTGTTGGAGCCGAGCGACTGGACCCAGCGGACCTTGATGCCCCGCGGCGCCAGCGCCTCCTCGAGGAAGCCCTTGTCCTTCAGGAGCAGGCCGACCGGGTTGTAGGTCGCCCAGTCCAGGCGGATCTCCTTCGGATCGTCGGCCCGGGCCTCGCGCGTCGCGAGCGCGCCGATGCAGGCCAGGGCGACGCTGGCGGCCAGAAGGGATCGGCGGGTGGTGCGCATGGTCGGGCCTGATGTCGTGGCGAAACGGAGGGCGGGGGGCGGGGCCGGCGCGGGGCAGCAGACCCGCGTCGCGGCGCGGTCCCGAGCGGTCTCGTCCGGGCGGCTGGGTTCAGGGACGCGGCGCGGTCGGCGCGTCGATCGGACGAACGTGTCCGGTGCGTGCGAGATCCGGAATGGCCCCGATCCCGCGACCCGCGCCGACACGTTTCCCGGCTCCGGGATCGCGACCGGTCCGCCCCTGCGTCTTCATCGTACCTGCGCGGCCCTCGGCGTAACTGTGAATACAAGATCCTGTCGGCCGGTCGCGGAGTCAACAAAAGGGCTTTCTCTACTTGGCGGTGCCGGAGCAAGAATTTTCGGTCGTCCGACCGGGGACGAGAAGAATCTACGCGCCGCGCGGCGGCACCGCGCCTCCCGCACTGTCGTGAGACCGCGGCTGCGGGCTGACACGCCGTTCCGGCTCGACGCAGGCGCGCCGCAGCGCGGGCTGCACGACAGGCGTTGGACTGTTCGAAGCCGTAGCCGAGCGATTTAAGGCAGTAACCGTTGCTGCGAGGCCGAGCGACGTGCAGAGTTCGATGCCCCGGGCGCGCGCGGAGCTCTGCTATGGTCTCGAGAATCGTCGTGATCGGCGGCGGCTTCGCCGGTCTCTGGGCCGCCGCCGCGGCCGCGCGCGCGCGGACCGAGTTCGGCCTCGACGACCGGATCGCGGTCACGGTGATCGCGCCGGACGGGTTCCACGTCATCCGGGTCCGCTGCTACGAGACCGATCTCAGCGCCCTGCGCGTGCCCCTCGACGACGTCCTCGGACCGATCGGCGTGCATCGCCGCGCGGGGCGCGCGATCGACATCGACCCTGCGGCACGCACGGTCACGGTCGAGTCCGCCGCGCCATCCGGCGGCGTCGACACGCTGGCGTATGACCGCCTCATCCTGGCCGCCGGAAGCCTGCTGCTGCGGCCCGATATCCCGGGTATCGGCGACGCCTTCGATGTCGACACCTTCGCGGGGGCTCAGGCCCTATCGGCGCATCTCGATCGCCTCGGCGACGCGGGCCGTCCTGACCAGACCGGCCGCTGGACCGCCGTCGTCATCGGCGGCGGTCTGGTGGGACTGGAGCTCGCCTGCGAGCTGCCCGTCCGGCTCGCCGCTGCCCGCGACCGGGTCGGGGCGACGGGGCCGGTCCGCACCTTCCTGATCGACCAAGCGGAGGAGATCGGGAGCGCCATGGGCGCGGCCGCCCTGCCGGCGATCCGCGAGGCTTTGAGCGGGGCCGGCGTGACCTGCGTCGGCGGTGCGCGAGTCGCCGCCATCGATCGCGCCGGTGTGACGCTGGCGGACGGAACGCACCTGCCCGCCTGGACTAGTGTCTGCGCCACCGGCATGCGGGCGAACCCGCTGGGCGCGACGCTCGACGTCCCGCGCGACACGCTCGGCCGCGTGCCGGTCGACGCCTTCCTGGCCGTCGAGGGGCTGGCCGACATCTACGCGGCCGGTGACGTCGCCTCGGCGGCGGCCGACGATGCCGGCCATCGCACGGTGATGTCGTGCCAGCACGCCCGGCCGATGGGCCGGTTCGCCGGCTACAACGCCGTCTGCGATCTCGCCGGCCGGCCGGAGCGGCGGCTGCGCTTCGCCGCGCCCGACTACGTCACCGTGCTCGATCTGGGCGCCTGGGGAGCGGTCTACACCTCCGGCTGGGATCGCGGCACGCTGGTCTCGTCCGGCGCCGCCGCGAAGGCAACGAAGCGGATCATCAACGGCACGCGGATCTATCCGCCCCTCGACCGCGACGCTGCGGCCATCCTGGCCGCGGCCGCGCCGATCATCCAGGCTGCGCCCGCGACCCGGGCGGGGCAATGATGCCGGCGTGCCTGCGCCGGGTTCGGCTTACCGGTCTCCGGCGGCAGTGACGCTGACGAAAGCGCTCGTGAGGCGCCAAACACCGCGGACGATCGGACGGAGCATTGTCGAGCCAGCCAGCTACGACCTGCCGAGACTGATAGGTGTCAATCGAGCCGGCCCGGAGTTCGGCCTGCAGACGGCGGGTTAACTGTCCATTAACCATACCAGAGATTGTATTGGCCGTCGATAAAATCCCGCCAGGGTAGAGCCATCATGGTCGCGGCCCCCACAGCCACATGGTCCCATATCCTCACGCAGGTCGCCGACAGCCTGGACCGCTTCGTCGAAGAATCGTCCGCCGAGATCGCGAAGCTCAAGCCGTCCTTCGATACGGTCGGAGTGCCGGCCGGATCCACCGCGCTACACATCGAGGAGGTCGCGCATCCGCCGATCTTGCCGGAACCCGCGGTCAACGACGCGGGCCCCGCGGCGGCCCCCTCAGATCCCGAGGCGGTGTCGGATTGGATGAGCACGCTCGACATCATCAACGGCATGGCCGGCCGCGCCGAAGCGCAGAAGCAGCGTCTGCAGGAGCAGAGGACATCGCACGAAGCCGCCCTGGCCGCCGCGCAGCGCGCGCTGGCGGAGACGCAGCACCGCCTGCACCTGTCCAAGATGCGCGTCCGCGAGGTCGAGGCCCGCTCCGATATCCGGCTGCAGCGAGTCCAGGCCGAGGCCGATGCCCAGGTGCAGGACATCCGCGCGGAGGCCGAGGCCCGGGTTCGGACGATCCGCGCCGAGGCGGAGGCCTGGGTTCGGGCCGCCGAGGAGCAGGTCCGCGTCGCCGACCTGCGCGCCGAAACGGCGGAGAAGTGGCTCGGCCGGATCGACGCGGCCGCCAAGGCCCTTCTTCTGGGCAGCCACGGGCGCCGCGGACCTTCGAGAGCCTGAGGCCGAATGCCGGGGCCGAGCCCGTGTCGGCGCCAGGCTGCCCGCCCCACCGGCGCGCCGCTTCCCGGCGCCGGCCGGAGCCCGGTATCGGACGTCCAGCCCGAAGAAGGATCGTGGCGATTGCCTGTTCGGCCGAAGCCGCGCGCCGGTTCAGCCCGTGGGGCGCGTCGATCCGGCTGGTCGCCGCCGTGGCGGTCGCCGCCGCGCTGCCCCTCTGCGGCTGCGTGTCCACCCCCGCGCCAACCGCCGACATCGCCGTGGCGGACCCTTCGGCGTCGCACCAGGCGGCGACGATGCGGCCCGGTCCGGACATCGACGCGAGCCCGTCCGGATGGCGCCTGCGGCTCACCCGTCTCTAGGCGCGGTCCGGCCACGGCTCGGCTCCAGGATCGGCCTTCGTCAGGCCCTGCCGGCTGTCCGGGCTCGGCGCGCGACGTTCCCGACACGGACTATCTCAACGGAGACGCTGCGCCGGCTCACCTGCCGACTGTCACCAGTCCGCGCTCATCGCTCCGCCAGGCCGGATTCAAGGCGGTCTCCCAGGCATGTCGATCCGGATCGCTCAGATATCCCCGGAAGCCGCCGTGACGTGGATCGTCGGGCGCGCGCAGGAACTTCCCGCCCGCCGCGACGGGACGCGCGATGGTCGGCCCGACGTCGCTCCGGCTCGGGACGTTGTGGGCGAGGCAGTAGGCGCTCGGGGTCGGCGCGCTCGCGCGCTGCGTGTCCTTGAGTTGGGGATTCCGCCAGGTGCCGAGCATGAACCCGTTCATCTGGTAGAAGACGATCTCGCCGTTCCCGAAAACGGGGGACCGGCCGGAGCCGCGGACGTGGAAGGCGCGCGTGCGACCGAGCGATGAGACGCCGAGCGTGATGACCGAGATCCGCTGCTGCATCGTCGGATCCTGACATCTGGCGCGGTCCCATCGCGCGGCGTGTCGAAGGCCTCGAACCGTCGGCGCGGTGACCCGCGGCCGGTTCACGCGGTGGTGGCCGAGCGCGCGAGGGCCGGTGGGCCGCCACCCAACCGCGGCATCCTCCGGCGCGCACCCGGACCGGGCTGCTGGACCACCCAGGCCGTGCGCCTCGCATCGACGCGCCGGGCGGCGTCGCACCGCGTGACCCTCGAGTCTTACAAACTGTTCATGTCGTCGAAGGCAAATCGTCAGATGAAGAGGGCAACCCAAGAGACGTCCAGGAATTGACCGTCTGTAGCAAGCCTGAAGATCTTGCCGGACCCGACAGGGGCCGATCCCTCAGAGAGAGTCGAGACAATGATCGATCCTGGCACCTTCCGCGAAGCCCTTCTCGCTGTGGTTGTCTTGGGAGGAGGGGCTTTCATAGTGGAGCAGTACATCCGGACCCGGGCATGGCCTCGGTCCCGGCCAGACCGCGCGGATGGCGGCGAGAGCGCGCGCTGAGGCGCGCGCCATCCTGATTTGTCCCGCGGACGCGCGCGCGGCGGATTCCGGGTCGATCGGAGGCCGCGCCCGCGACCGGGCTATGTCCATGAGCTGCTGAGAGTTGGCCGATACTGGCAGCCGCTGCAGGGTTTAGCCGCCATGCCGGACGAATATTGCTGAAAGTCGATATCGTCGCGTATTCTTGGCGCCCACGGCCGACCGGATCGGCCCGCGATGGAAGGCGCGATCATGGGCGCGATCAAGGGCGCGAACCGGCGAGACGCGGTTCCGGACTTCTCGGGATACCCGGACCTCGTCGTGATCTATCTGGGCATGAAGGTCCGGACCCTGGCCGGCGTGAAGACACTGCTCGGCTTCGGCCCCCGGATCGACAGGGTCGGCGCCGCGCGGCCGGAGGGACTGCTGCACTACGAGAACAACATCATCTTCAGCCTGCGCCCGCTGCATGTCGGCATGCGCTGGTACTGGCGCGACATCGACAGCATGGTCGCGTGGTCCAAGTCCGAGCCGCACCGGATCTGGTGGCGGGATTTCCTGCGGGACACGCGCGGCGTCGGCATCTGGCACGAGACCTACCACATGCGCGGCGGCATGGAGGCGATCTATCACGACGTCGCCGAGCCGGTCGGATTCTCGGCCTTCATGCCGATGCAGGAGGCCCGGGGCTCCCTGGTGGCGCGGCACGGACGGTACGCCTCGTCGGACCTGCGCGATCTTCCCGCCGACAACGCGCCGGACGCCTCCGTCCCGCGCTGACGCGCTGCCCGCCGCACCTGCCGGACTTCCACCGCGCGTCCGCGACGGGCCGCGGGCGGGCGGGGCGGGGTTCGCCCCGGCGGGCGGGTCGGCTAGACACCGGCCCGTGCGAGAGGCACGGAGCGGATCAGGCACGATGACGGTCGGTTCGATGAGACAGGGCACCCTGCGCCTCGGCGCGTTCTTCTACGCGACCGGCCACCACGTCGCCGGCTGGCGCCATCCGTCCAGCGAGGCCGACGGCGGCCTCGTCCTGGAGCGCTATGTCGGCTGGGCGCGGCGGGCCGAGGCCGCGAAATTCGACCTCATCTTCCTCGAGGACGGGAGCGGGATCCGCGACCTCGACCTGCGATCGAGCGAGCGCACCGCGCGCTCGACCCATTTCGAGCCCCTGACGCTGCTGTCGGCCCTCGCGGCGGTGACGAGCCGGATCGGTCTCGTCGCCACCACCTCCACCAGCTTCAACGAGCCCTTCAACGTCGCGCGCCGGTTCGCCTCCCTCGACCATCTCAGCGGCGGGCGCGCCGGCTGGAACCTCGTGACCTCCGCGACCGACGCGGAGGCGGCGAATTTCGGCGGCGACCGGATCGACCGCCATGCCGACCGCTACGAGCGTGCCGAGGAGTTCGCGGACGTGGTCCTCGGCCTGTGGAACACCTGGGACGACGGCGCCGTGATCATCGATCGCGCGAGCGGCCAGTTCTCGAAGCCGGACGGCTTCCGCCCGCTGAACCATCGGGGCAAGCATTTCGAGGTCCGCGGTCCGCTCAACATCTCGCGGACGCCGCAGGGCCAGCCCGTGCTGGTGCAGGCCGGCGCCTCCGGACCCGGCAAGGACCTCGCGGCGCGGACCGCCGAGATCGTCTTCACCGCGAACCAGACGCTGGAGGAGGCGGTCGAGTTCTACGGCGATCTCAAGGGGCGCATGCCCGGTTTCGGTCGTGCGCCGGATGACCTGAAGATCATGCCCGGCCTGTTCCCCGTCGTCGGGCGCAGCGAGGCCGAGGCGCGGGCGAAGTTCGAGGCGCTGCAGGACCTGATCGACCCGGTGGTCGGGCTGGCGCTGCTCGGTCGCATGATCGGCGGCCACGACCTGTCGGGCTACGATCCCGAGGGGCCGGTGCCGGAGCTGCCCGAGACCGAAGGCATCAAGTCCCGCCAGCAGCTCATGTTCGACCTCGCGCGGCGCGAAGGCCTGACCCTGCGCCAGCTCTACCTGCGCATCGCCGGGGCGCGCGGCCACTCGCAGATCGTCGGCACGCCCGCCCAGATCGCGGACGAGATGGAGGCGCGGTTCCGCGCCGGCGGGGCGGACGGCTTCAACATCATGCCGCCGACGCTGCCCGGAGGCCTCGACGACTTCATCGCGCTGGTCCTGCCGGAGCTGCGGCGGCGCGGCCTGTTCCGGACCGAGTACGAGGGCCGGACCCTGCGGGACCATCTCGGCTCGCGGCCGCCGGCAGGGTTCGGTCCCGGTCGGGCCACGGTGTAGCGGCCGGGGGCTTCCCGCCCGACCCGGTCCAGATCGGGCGAGGCGTCGCGGTGCACCTGCGGCGTCTCGGCCCGCGTGACGGTTGCGCACAAGCGATCCGCGCTGTGGTACAGCCACGCGACAAGGGCCGAGGGCCGCCATCGGTATGTCGTGGCAGGGGCGACGGGCATTGACGGATCAGCAGGAACGCACGCGCTTCGAGGCGGAATTCGCCCGCACCGACGCGAGTACCGACCCCTTCGTCTCCGCCGTGCGGGCGACGCGGATGCCGATGCTGATCACCGATCCCCATCAGCCGGACAACCCCATCGTCTTCGTCAACGCCGCCTTCTCGAAGCTGACCGGGTACCGCCACGACGAGATCATCGGCCGGAACTGCCGGTTCCTGCAGGGGGCCGAAACTAACAAGGCCGACATCGCGAAGATCAGGGCGGCGATCGCCCGCCGCGTGCCGATCGAGATCGAGCTCCTGAACCACAAGAAGAGCGGCGAGGTCTTCTGGAACCGCCTCCTGATCTCGCCGGTCTTCGATCGCGACGGAGAGCTCACCTACTTCTTCGCGTCGCAGTTCGACGTGACGCTGGAGCGGGAGAAGCTCGCGCGGATGCAGCGCGACCGGGAGGCGCTCGAGCGGGAGGTGGAGCGCCGCACCGGCGATCTCACCCGCAGCGAGGAGCGGCTGCGGTTCATCCTGAAGGCCGGACGATTCGGATCGTGGACCCTCGATCTCGCCGACATGCGGCTCGTGGCCTCCGACGCCTGCAAGGAGAATTTCGGGCGGGCGCCGGGCGAGCCGTTCAGCTACGAGGACCTGATCGCCGCGATCGATCCCGAGGACCGGCCCCGCATGCAGGCGGCGGTGCAGACCTCGATCCGCGAGCACAGCGACTACGACATCGAGTACCGGGCGCGCACGCCCGGCGGTGAGCTGCGCTGGCTGCAGATCCGCGGTCAGACCTTCTACGACTCGGTCGGCCAGCCGCTGAGCATGGCCGGCGTCTCCATCGACGTGACCGAGCGCAAGCGCGCGGAGGAGCATCGCACGCTCCTGGCCGACGAGCTGAACCACCGGGTGAAGAACTCGATGGCGACCATGCAGTCGATCGCGCACCAGACCCTGCGCAACGCCGCGTCCCTTGAGGAGGCGCACAGGACCCTCGACGCGCGGCTGCACTCCCTCTCGGCGGCACACGACGTCCTGACCCGCGAGAGCTGGATCGGGGCCACGCTGAACGTCATCGTGGAGGGCACTCTCCAGGCATTCCGGGGCGGCGCGAGCCAGCGCTTCCTGATCAACGGCCCGGACGTGTGGCTGACGCCGCGCCTGACCCTCGCCTTCACGATGGCGCTGCACGAACTGGCGACCAACGCGGTGAAGTACGGCGCCCTGTCGAACGACCGGGGGCGGGTGATCCTGAACTGGGACGTTGTGGATGGGGCGACGCCGGCCCATCTCTGGTTCCGGTGGGAGGAGGTCGGCGGACCCGCGGTGACGGCGCCGGCCCGCGGCGGTTTCGGCACGCGGCTCATCGAGCGGGCGCTGGCCGCCGAGATGGGTGGCTCGGCGGAGATCGAGTACCGCGCCCACGGCGTGGTGTTCACGCTGAACGCGCCGCTGCCCGACCGGGCGCCCGCCGCGGCGGAGGCAAAAGCCTGAGGCGCGCGCGGCGCCACCGGTCAGGTCATGCGCGTCAGGACGGCCTCGTTCCAGAGCCTGCGGTGCAGGATCGCCATCGCGGCGTGGCCGAGCACGACGGCCAGGAGCGCGAAGCCCAGCCAGTAGTGGAGCAGATCGGCGGGCAGCATCATCCACTCGATCTTCGTCTCGCGCCCCGGCATCACCGGGACGCCGTAGGGCGTGAAGGGCTTGCCCGATCCGTACTGGCGCAGCAGCGCGAGGCTCGGCACCAGGACCATCAGGAGATAGATCAGGCCGTGACCGGCCGCGACGGCGCGCCCCGGCGCGCCCGGATGGGCGGGGCGCCGGTGAAGGTTGGCGAGGCCCCAGACCCCGCGCAGCAGCACGAGCACGAACAGGGTGAAGCCGAGCGTGAAGTGGCTGCCGCCGACGAGGCGCGTCAGCGCCGTGTCGCCGATCGTGACGTAGAGCAGCGCGCCCGCGAATTGCCAGGCGAACAGGGCGGCCATCAGCCAGTGGAAACCGCGACTCACGCGTCCGTAGCGCTCGGGCGTGTCCAGCCAGACGGCCCGCGGTGCGGTGGTGGGACGTCCCGGCCCCGTCACGCGGCGTTCTCGGTCCACAGGTCACCGGCCATGCCGGCGCTCCGCAGGATCTCGGAGGCCGCGCTGGTGAGCGCACGATCCGGCCCGGGCTGGCGCAGGTAGGTGGCGAGATCGCGCGACAGCCGCTCCAGCGGATGGCCGCGCAGGAAGCCCTGCAGGCCGACCGAGCGCTGGGCCAGCTGGAGCACGTCGAGGCCGGCCCGTTCGACCGCGAGGCGGACCAGATTGATGTAGGCGACGACGCGCTCCGGCGGCATCGCCGCGTCCGACGCGATCTGCGCCCCGCGCTCGACCCAGAGCCGCGCGCCCTCGACCGCGATGGCGCCCTCGCCGAGGCGCGCCAGCTGGTGCGGGTCGCCGCCCCGGCCGAGGCGGTCCAGATGGCCGCGCCAGGCATCGTACACCGCCTCGATGCCGCCGAGCTGCACCGCCGCGAATCGCCACGCGCCGCCCGAGAAGGCCGGTTGCCGGAAGTAATCGTCGGGCGCGCCCAGGATCTGATCAGCGTCGAACGCGAGCCCGGTGAAGTCGACGGTGCCGGTCGCCGAGGCGCGCATGCCCTGTGCCCGCCAGGCCGCGAGGTCGGCCCGCGTGCCGGCCTCGATCGGCACCACCATCATCGCCGTGCCGGCCTGTGCCGGATGCCCCGCGGTGACGAGGGCGCGGGTAACGAAGCCGGCGCCCGACGCATAGGTCTTCACGCCGCGGAGATGGCCGCTGGCGTCCGAGGCCTCGATCTGCAGGCCGCCTTCGCCCGGCTCGGTGTTCCAGACACCGAACAGGTGGCCGGCGCGCGCGTCCGCGAACAGGCGGACGCGCTGGGCGGGCGCGCCGTACCGGGCGATGAGCTGGAGGGCGTTGACGTGGCCCTCGTAGAGCCGGCCGAGGGCGAGGCTCCCGTAGCCGACCAGCCGCAGAACCTCCGCCAGGGCACTGCCACCCGGCTCCGTCCCCAGGCCCGCGCCGCCGTGATCCACCGGGACGGGCGCGGCGAGCAGACCCAGGCGGGCGAGATCGGCGATGTCGTCCTGCGGGAAGCCGTGGTCGTGATCCTGGGCGTCGGCCCGCGCGGGCGCCGCCGCGGCGATCGCGCGGGCGGCCGCCGCGGAATCGTAGATGGGGTCCAGGCGGGTCCATTGATCCATGCGCCTGTCTCCTCTCAGATCGCCGCCGGACGCGGCGTGCGCGCCGCGTGCCGCTGATCCGGGCACATCGCGGCATCGAGATCCGGGCGAGCGGCCGCTGAAGCGTGGCCGCGCACGGTCGCGCGCTCGGGTCTCGTCACGTATGGCCCCCATTGCCCGCGGAAGATGCGGGCGATCCTAAAAAACTAACTTAAGACTGAAACATCCTTTCCTGGCCGCGGCTGCGACCAATACGACCCGAGCGGCCAGAACGGCCCTCGCCGGCCCGGCGCGCCCTCAGTTCAGCGTCGGATTGGCGCGCAGGCGCGACACCGCCAGGTCGACGAAGGTCCGAACCTTGGCGGGCGCGTGCCGACCTTCCGGGTAGAGCACGTGGACGGGCAGCGGCGCCTCCTCGTACTCGGCGAGCACGATCTGCAGGCGGCCGTCCCGCAGGTCCGGGCCGATCTGGTAGTTCAGGACCCGCGCCAGCCCCCAGCCCGACCGGGCGGCGCCGATCGAGACCTCGTTGGTGTTGCCCTGCAGGGTCGGGTGAATGACCACCCGCTCGTTCCGGCCGAACCGCCATTCCGGCGACGCGAAGGCGCCGGTGGAGACGGCGATCCGGTGCCGCTTCAGATCCGCCGGCGTCGTCGGCACGCCGTGCCGCGCGAAGTAGTCCGGGGCGCCGCAGATGACGTGGCGCACCGACCCGACCCGGGCTGCGGTGAACCCGGAATCGGTCAGGTGGCCGATGCGGATCGCTACGTCGATCCCTTCCTCGACGATGCTCACCGGCCGATCGACGAAGAGGGTCCGCGCCGCCATGGTGGGGTAGGTGTCGAGGTAGTCGGTGACGATCGGGAGCACGTGCATCCGCCCGAACAGGACCGAGGCCGTCACCGCGAGCGTGCCCGAGGGCGTCGCGTTGGAGCCGGCCGCCGCCGATTCCGCCTCGGCGATGTCGGCCAGGATCCGCCGGCAATCCTCGTAGTACCGGCTGCCCGCCTCCGTGAGCTTCACGGAGCGGGTCGTCCGGATCAGGAGGCGGGCGCCGATGGTCTCCTCGAGCGCGGCCACGGCGCGCGTCACGGCCGGCGGGCTCATGTGCAGGAGCCGGGCGGTCTGCGCGAAGCTCGCCGTCTCGGCGACCTTGGCGAAGATGCGCATGGCCTGCCACCGATCCATGGCTTCGCTCCGGGGTTTCGCGGCCGGGTCGCGACGCTCACGCCCGGCCCGGCCTGTCGTGTCGGCGTGTCGGCCGGGCGATCAGAAGCCGAAATGGCTCAGGCCCGGATGATCGTCCGGCCGGCGCCCGAGGGGCCAGTGGAACTTGCGGTCCGTCTCCGCGATGGGCAACTCGTTGATGCTGCTGTGCCGATAGCGCATCAGCCCGTCCTCGGCGAACTCCCAGTTCTCGTTGCCGTAGGCCCGGAACCAGTGGCCGCTGTCGTCGTGGTACTCGTAGGCGTAGCGCACGGCGATCCGGTTGCCGGTGAAGGCCCAGAGCTCCTTGATGAGACGGTAATCGAGCTCCCGGTTCCACTTGCGGGTCAGGAACGCCTCCACCTCCTGCCGTCCGTTCAGGAACTCGGCGCGGTTCCGCCACCGGGTGTCGGTCGTGTAGGCCAGCGCGACCTTGGCCGGATCGCGGCCGTTCCAGCCATCCTCGGCGAGGCGGACCTTCGTGATCGCGCTCTGCTCGTCGAAGGGCGGCAGCGGCGGACGGGACATGGTGGACTCCTTGTTCTCGGGGTGAAGGTTCAGCCCGGCTCCGGTATCGGCGCTGCGCAGAATGATCCGCCGCCGCCGGGCGCGGAAGGTGGAAAACGGCGCGGGCCGCGCCGTCCCGCGCGTCAGAGCGCGAGCTGCACCCGACCCGTGCCCTCCGCGGGCACTGCGGAGCAGATCAGCACCTCGTCCTCCGCCACGGGCGCGCTCGGTTCCCGGAGGTAGGTCACCGCGCCGGCGAGCAGCTTGGTCCGGCAGGTCCCGCAGCTGCCTTCGCGGCAGCTGAAATCCGGCGCGAGGCCGCGGGCTTCGGCGAGGTCGAGGAGGCTGCCCGAATTCGGCGTCCAGCGCGCCTCCTTGCCGGTGTCGAGAAAGGCGACCGGCACCGTCTCGGTGGCGGCCGGCGGGCGCGGGCGCGCGGCCACCGCCGTCCCCGCGTTGCGGACCAGCCCCGAGGGCCCGAACGCCTCCGCGTGGATCCGGTCGTCCGCCACGTTGTAGCCGCGCAACCCGTCGTAGAGCGCCTGGGTGAAAGCCGGTGGGCCGCACAGGTAGAAGTCGTAGTCCGCGAAGGCGAGGAACCGCGTGAGCAGCGCCATGTCGATCCGGCCCGCGGCCTCGTAATCGGTGCCGGGCCGGGCATCGGACACGTCGCTCAGGACGCGCACGATCCGGACCGCCCCCTGCGCCGCCGCGGCGAGTTCGGACAGCTCCCCGTCGAAGGCGCGCTCGGCGCGCGTGCGGGCGGCGTAGACGAGCGTGGTCGGGCGGATCCTGCGGGTGCGCAGGCCCTCGTAGACCACGTGCCGGAGCATCGCGAGGAGCGGCGTGATCCCGACGCCGCCGGCGAGCAGCACCGCGGGGCGCGCCGCGCCCGCATCGAGGGTGAAGCCGCCGTCGGGCGCGCGCGCCTCGACGATGTCCCCGACCCGAAGGCGGTCGTGGAGGTGCTGCGAGACGGCGCCGTCGCGCTTCACGCTGATCCGGTAGGTGGGATCCGAGGGCGCGACCGAGAGCGTGTAGGTCCGGATCACCGGCGCCTCCGCCCCGGGCAGCGTCACGCGGATCGGGAGATGCTGGCCCGCGCGGTGCGGGAGTTGCCCGGCCCCGTCGTCCGGTGCCAGGTGGAAGGACCGGATGGTGCGGCTCTCGTCGACGATCTTCGCCACCCGGAACGGCCGCCACCGCGTCGCGCGCCCGGTCGCCCGGACGCGGTCGGCGGCCTCCGCCCAGTCGCCGGTCATCAGCGCGTTCGGCGACCAGCCGTCCGCCCGGAACGTCCAGCGCAGCGGCAGGGCGCCGCGCCGGCGGATCACCCGGCGCGGCCGGAAGGTCCAGAGCCGCTCGGCGCCCTGGAACGCGGCGATCTCGGGCGAGTCCAGGATCACCGCGGCGTCGCCGGTCAGCTGCAGGAGATCGCCCGTCTCGAAATCGGTGAAGACCAGGCCGGCCCTGCCGTTCAGGAGGATGTTCCCGAGGGTGGCGAAGAACAGGTTGCCGGCGAAGTCGGGGATGGTCAGCGTGCCGTCCGCGGCGACGCGGACGAACCCCGCCTTGCCGCCGCGATGCGAGACGTCGACCTGGCGCCGGCCCTCGCGGTCGGCGTAGGAGGCCACGAAGAACGTGTCGGCCGCCGCGATCAGGGCGCGCGCCGACGCGTCGAGCTCGGCGCTCTCCTCGGCGGAGACCGGGACGGGGACGCCCGGCTCGCCCACGAAGGTCATGTCGCGCAGCTGGATGTATTGCGGGCAGTTCCCGAAGCTCTGATCGACGTCGAAGTGCAGGACCCCGCCGTCCGTGGAGCGGACGAGGCCGTTGACGCGGTTGCGGCGGCGGCTGCTCAGCTCGATCCCCAGGAGACCGATGGCGTCGCCGGCGCGCGCGCCCTCGGACGCGGGGTCGGCCGGGTCCGGTCGCGCGGCGATGTCGAGGGTCGTGGCCGAGGGCGAGGTGATGAAGCCGGGCCTGCCGGCCAGGAGCGTGGCCCAGGCGTCGCCCTGCCGGTCGACGCTGCCCAGCACGATGAAGGGGATCTGCGCGTAGAAGGCGCGGTGCTGATCGGGCATGAAATCCCGCACCACCCTCTGGCCGATCACCGCCATCCGGTCGGCGGCACCGACCGACTCCTGGATGGACGTCTCGCCGGCATGCCAGGTCGGCAGCGTCGCAAAGGTTTGACCGTCAGCCATCTCCGCCTCCTCCACGCGTTCTCCCCCGGGCGCGGGTGCGCCCGGGGCTCTTCTGGTCACGCCGCCGCCGTGAGGCCCGCGGGAGTCTCGGCGAAGGGGACGAAGCCCGGCAGGCCCTCGACCCGGCGCAGGAAGGCCTCGACCCGCGGGTAGCCCGACAGGTCCACGTTCCCCTCCGGGGCGCGGGCGAGGTAGCTGTAGACCGCCACGTCCGCGATGGTCGGCCGCTCGGCCGCGAGCCAGTCCCGCCCGTCGAGATGTGCCTCGATCCGTCCCAGGAGCGTGTGCGCCCGGCCGATCACCTCCTCCGGAGAGAACTTGGCGCCGAAGACCGTGATCAGCCGCGCGGCCGCCGGGCCGTAGGCGAGCTCGCCCGCCGCGACCGAGAGCCAGCGCTGGACCGCCGCCGCGGCGCGCGGATCCTCGGGCAGCCAGTCGGACCGGCCGAGCCGCTTCGCCACGTAGACGAGGATGGCGTTGGAATCGGAGACGATCACGCCGTCGTCGTCGAGCACCGGCACCTGACCGAACGGGTTCAGGGCGAGGAAGGCCGGCGTCTTGTGCGCGCCCGCCTTCAAGTCGACCTCGATCAGCTCGTGCGGGGCGTCGACCAGGGACAGGAACAGGCGCGCCCGGTGCGCGTGGCCCGAGAGGGGATGGTGGTAGAGCTTCATGGTGGATCTCCGTCGGGGGCCGGGATCGCCCCGGGCCGTATGAGGAGAATGCCGTCGCTTCCGGGCGAGCAGAATGCGCGTTCTGCGCAGTTCATCATTCCTGAGATTGGAATAATCGCGCCCGCCGATGGTGCCGACCTCGATCCTGCTCCCGCATCGGCCGGCCTCCGCCTCGCCTCCGCAGCTGCACCGCGGATCTCGGCGCCGGTGAGGGGCGCTCGCGCGGACGCCGGCCAGCGAGCCGGGAAGCAACCATCGAGACTCCGGTTCTGAAAAGACTGCGCGGCACTTGACACAAGGGCCATAACCGAGGAGCCTAGTTTTCAGGCGCGGGGCAAAGCTGCCCAGTTTCGCGCCAATACGTCACCATCTTTCTCGGCGATGCCGCCCGCAGTGCTCACGCACTGGCGGGCTTTTTGCGTTCTGAAGGACTGCATGGGCCTCAGCCATCACCGCGTCGGCATCCTCTTCTCCGCGGACGGACCTTACGGTCTCGTCGGGCGGGCGATGCTGAACGGCGCATTGCTGGCCGTCGCGGAGGTGAACACGCGCGGCGACTGCGTCCTCGAGCCGGTGATCTGCGATCCGCAGGGCGCCCTCGCGGGCTACGTCGCCGGGGCCGAGCGGCTCCTCGGCGGGGGGATCCGCCACGTCGTCGGCTGCTACACCTCGTCGAGCCGCAAGGAGATCATCCCGATCTTCGAGAAGCGGGACGCCCTGCTCTGGTATCCGTCGCATTACGAGGGCTTCGAGACCTCGGCGAACGTGGTCTACACCGGCGCTGCGCCGAATCAGCACATCGTCCCGCTGGTCCGGCACCTGCTGGCCCGGGGCGGCCGCACGGCCTTCTGCGTCGGCTCCAACTACATCTGGGCGTGGGAGAACAACCGGATCCTGCGCGAGACGCTGGCGATCGCCGGCGGCGCGGTCGCGGGCGAGCGCTACCTGGCGGTGGGCGAGACCGCCTTCGATCAGGTGATCGCGGCGATCCTGGCCGCGAGGCCGGACTTCGTGTTCAACACGCTGATCGGCATCTCGGCGTACCGGTTCTTCCGCGACTTCCGGAGCGCCTGCGCGGCGCACGGCATCGACCAGGCGCGGACCATACCGGTGGCGAGCTGCAGCCTCGCCGAGCCGGAACTGGAGGCGATCGGGCCGGAGGCGGTCGACGGCCACCTGTCCTCCAGCGTCTACTTCACGTCGATCGACACGTCCCGCAACCGCGCCTTCCTGGCGGCCTACGCGACGCGCTTCCCCGACGGGCCGACCCCCTCGGCGGATGCCGAGGCCTCGTACATCGCGGTGCATCTCCTGGCGCGGGCGCTGGTGCGGGCCGGGACCGAGGACGCCGCGTCGGTGCGCCGGGCGGCCTGCGCGGAGGGGTTCGACGCGCCCCAGGGGCCGGTGTGCCTCGACGAGACGACGCTCCACGCCTGCCTGACGCCCCGGATCGGGCTCTCGACGGCGGCGGCCCGCTTCACCATCGTGGCGGAGGCCGCGGAGCCGGTCGCGCCGGACCCCTACCTCGTGCGCAGCGATCCGCGCGTCGTGCCGGTGAGCCGGCGCCCGCGCCTGCGGGCGGTGCCATGACGACGCCCCGGCTGATCCAGAACTTCAGCGGCGCGCAGGCCCTGCTGATCGCGCCGCCGAGCACCGCCACGGACGTCCTGGCGAGCACCCTGATGAAGCTCGGGCTCACCGTGGCCTCGGTCGTGCCGGCCGGCGAGGCGCCGTGGCTCGATCTCGACAGCCTCGATCCCGAGCACCACATCGTCGTCGTCGACGGCGACCTGCCGCTGCCGGGCCTCGCGGCGAGCGCCGTCCCGGACCTGCCGCCGGTCCCGGTGGTCGGGCTCGTGGGCGTCGAGGCGCCGAGCCGCCTCAAGGGGCTGCTCCAGCTCGGCGCCACCGGCCTGCTGCGCAAGCCGATCCACGGCGCCTCTGTCTACGCGGCCCTGTTCCTCGCGGTGAACGAACACAACCGGCGCCGCCTGCTCGAGGAGCGCATAGCGCGCCACGAGGAGCGGCGGCGCGGCCGGCGCCACGTCGTCAAGGCGATCCTGCGGCTGATGCAGGAGCACGGCCTCGACGACGACGCGGCCTACGAGGCCCTGCGCCGCGACGCCATGCGCGCCCGTCAGCCCCTCGAAGCCTACTGCGAGGCGCTGGTGCGCGCCCGTCCGTCGGTCACGGCGCCTGCCGCCGCGCCGCGGCTCGCCCGATCCTGAGTTTCCGTCGCCACCCCGAAGACGAGGACGCCCTGATGCCGAGAACGCCCCGCGGATCCCGACTGCCCGCCCTCGCGGCCGCCCTGCTCGCGGGCGCTTCCCTGGCCGCCCCCGCGGCCCGCGCCGCGGACCCGATCAAGCTCGGCGTCCTAGAGGACCAGTCCGGCGATTTCGCGGTCGCCACCATCGGCAAGGTCCACGGCATCCAGCTCGCCGCGGACGAGATCAACGCCGCGGGCGGCATCGCCGGGCGCAAGCTGGAGCTCGTGATCTACGACACGCAGTCCGACAACACGCGCTACCAGGAATTCATGCGCCGCGTGCTCCAGCGCGACAAGGTCAACGCCGTCTTCGCGGGCTTCTCCAGCGCGTCCCGCGAGGCCTACCGGCCGATCGTCGACCAGCTGGACGGCTTCGCCTTCTACAACAATCAGTACGAGGGCGGCGTCTGCGACGGCCACATGGTCGTCACGGGCGCGGTGCCGGAGCAGCAATTCTCGACGCTGATTCCGTGGATGATGGAGAAGTTCGGCAAGCGGGTCTACACGATCGCGGCCGACTACAACTTCGGTCAGATCTCGGCCGAGTGGGTGCGCAACATCGTCAAGGAGAACGGCGGCGAGATGGTCGGGGAGGAGTTCATCCCCCTCGGCGTGTCGCAGTTCTCGCAGACGATCCAGAACATCCAGAAGGCCAAGCCCGACATCCTGATGACGCTGCTCGTCGGCACCGCGCAGGCCTCCTACTACGAGCAGGCGGCGGCCGCGAACCTGAAGGTGCCGATGGGCTCCTCGGTCAACATCGGCCAGGGCTACGAGCACAAGCGCTTCCAGCCTCCGAGCCTCGCCAACATGTACGTGACCACCAACTACATCGAGGAGGTCGACAGCCCGTCGAGCAAGGCCTTCCTCGCCAAGTGGAAGGCGAAGTTCCCGAACGAGCCGTACGTGAACCAGGAGGCCGAGAACTCCTACCTCGCGGTCTACCTCTACAAGCAGATGGTCGAGCGGGCGAACGGATCGACCAAGCGGGCTGACCTGCGCAAGGTCATCGCGGCGGGCGACGTCTGCGTGGACGCGCCGGAGGGCAAGGTCTGCATCGACCCGAAGAGCCAGCACGCGTCGCACACGATCTACCTCGCGAAGGTCGACGAGAAGCACGCGATCTCCTTCCCGAAGACCTGGGACAACATCCAGCCCTACTGGCTCGGGAAGGCCGGCTGCGACCTGACGCAGAAGGATCCGATGGCGCAGTACACGCCGAGCAACCCGCCGAAGCCCTGACCTGCCGGGACGGAAATCCGCGCGCCGCGGCCCCGGGCCGGAGACGACGCGACCTTGCCGGGGCCGAGGCCCCGGCCCACAGCCATCACGATCGGGCCTCCGGATGGATCTGCTGACCCACGCCTTCACGTTCCTCTACCAGATCGGCGACGCGTTCTCGTTCCTGGTCCTCTCCGCCTGCGGCCTCGCGGTGGTGTTCGGCATGATGGGCGTGATCAACCTCGCGCACGGCGAGCTGATCATGTGCGGCGCCTACGTCACGGCGGCGACCACGCGGGCCGGGCTGCCGCTGCCGCTGGGCATCCTGGCGGGCGCGCTCGCGGCCGGGGCCGTCGGCATGGTGATGGAGCGCCTCGTCATCCGCCACCTCTACGGGCGGCCCCTCGACACGATCGTGGCGACCTGGGGCATCAGCCTCGCGGCGACGCAGGGCACGCTGATCCTGCTCGGCTCGAGCATGCCGGGGATCGGCACGCCGCTCGGCAGCTTCACGGTCGGCGGCTACTCCTACTCGACCTACCGCGTGGTGCTGATGGTCGCCGCCGTCGCGGTGCTGGCCGGGCTCTACATCGCCTTCAACGCCACCCGCTTCGGGACGCTCGCCCGCGCCACCATCCAGGTGCCGCACATGGCCGAGGCCCTCGGGGTCGACACCCGGACGGTCTACGCCCTGACCTTCGGCCTCGGCGCGGCGCTGGCGGGCCTCGCGGGCGGGCTCTACGCGCCGACCATGACGATCGTGCCGACCATGGGGACGACCTTCATCATGGAGGCGTTCGTCACCGTGGTGGTCGGGGGCGCCGACATCTTCCTCGGGACGGCACCGGCGGCCCTGGTGCTCGGCACGGTGCGGGCGCTGCTCACCACCTGGCAGGGCCAGCTGTTCGGGCAGATCGGGCTCCTCGTCGCGGTCATCCTGGTGATCCGGGTGCTGCCGCGGGGCATCTCGGGCCTGATCCTGCGCGAGCGGGCGTGAGGCCATGGCGATGACGCTGCTCCGCCGCCTCGAAGGCCCGCAGACCCTGGGACGCGGGCCCGCCTTCTGGACCGTCTTCGCGGTCGCGGTCGCGGCGGCCGTCGCCTACCCGTGGTTCGCCGACGGCTACACGGTCGGCAACACCGCCTACTTCTTCTGCTGGGTGTTCATGGCCCTCGGCCTGTGCCTGATCTGGGGCTACGGCGGCGCGCTCAGCTTCGGCCAGACCGCCTTCTTCGGCCTCTCCGGCTACGCCTACGGCGTGCTCACGCTGAACGTCGGCGCCGCCTACGGCTTCACCCTGGCGGCGCTGGTTCTGGCGGTGGCGCTCTCGGCCGTGATGGCGGCGCTCCTCGGCTACTTCCTGTTCTTCGGCCGGATCGGCGGGGTCTTCCTCGGCATCATCACCCTGTCGGTGACGCTCGCCCTGGAGCGCTTCATGGCGCAGACCGCCGGCCCGGAATGGAAGATCGGGGCGGCACGCCTCAACGGCTACAACGGCATGAGCGGCATGCCGCCCCTCACCGTGCCGTGGTTCGACGGCGACCTCGTGCTGTTCCCCGACGTGGCGCTCTACTACGGGCTGCTGGCTCTCCTGATCGTCGTCTACCTCGCGCTGCGCATCCTGGTGAACGCGCGGTTCGGCAACGTGCTGGTGGCGATCCGCGAGAACCCGGAACGGGCCGAGATGCTGGGCTACGACGTGCGGCGCTACCAGCTCGCCGCCTTCGTGATCGGCTCGGGCCTCGCGGGGCTGAGCGGCACGCTCTACACCGCCTGGGGCCAGTACATCACGCCCTCCAGCATGGGTCTCACCGCCGCCGCGCTGCCGGTGATCTGGGTCGCGGTCGGCGGCCGCGGCGACCTGACGGCGACGCTCATCGGCACGCTCCTGGTGCTCGGCGGCTTCCAGGCGCTCACGATCTACGGCAGCCAGTATGCCCTCGTGGTGATGGGCCTGCTCCTCGTCGCGGTGGTGCTGGCGGCGCCCGACGGCCTCGTCGTGGCGGCCCTGCGCGGCCTCGGCCGCCTGCGTCGCCGGGAGGCGGGCCGATGACGCCGCTCCTCGAGACCCGCAACCTCAGCAAGCGTTTCGGCGGGCTGCACGTCACCAACGACGTGAACTTCGCCCTCGCGGCGGGGGAGATCCACTGCCTGATCGGACCGAACGGCGCCGGCAAGAGCACCTTCTTCCGCCTGCTGCTGGGCGAGTACACGCCGGAGCGGGGACAGATCCTCTACGCCGGCGAGGACATCACCGCGCTCAAGCCCTTCGCGCGGATCCGGCGGGGCATGAGCGTCAAGTTTCAGGTGCCGGGCATCTTCCCGAGCCTGTCGGTCGCACACAACCTGGAGATCGCCCTGCAGCACCACCTGGAGGGCGCCTCGCTCGGGGCGGAGATCCGGCGGCTGCTCGCCTTCCTCAACCTTACCGCGGCGGCCTCCGACCGGGCCGGCGCCCTCAGCCACGGGCAGAAGCAGTGGCTGGAGATCGGCATGGCGATCAGCCTCAAGCCGCGCCTGCTCCTCCTCGACGAGCCCACAGCCGGGATGTCGCCGGACGAGACCTTCGCCACCGGCGAGATGGTGCAGGCGCTCAACCGCGACGGCGTCGCTGTGCTGGCCATCGAGCACGACATGGCCTTCGTCCGGCAGATCGCCCAGCGGGTGACCGTGCTCCATGTCGGGCGAATCTTCGCCCAGGGCACCACCGAGGCGATCATCGCGGACGAGCGGGTCGCCGCGATCTACCTCGGGGAGGCGGACGCGCCGCCGCTGCGGAGCGTCGCCGATGCCTGAGCCGCTCCTCACGACGACCGGCCTCCGCGCCGGCTACGGCGGCAAGCCCGTGCTGCAGGGCGTCGACCTCGCGGTCCAGCCCGGCGAGATCGTGGCGGTGATCGGCCGCAACGGCGTCGGCAAGTCGACGCTGATGCGCAGCCTCGTCGGGCTGCTGCCCGCCTCCGCGGGCGGCATCGCGTTCCGGGGCGCGGCCGTGGAGGGGCTCGCCGCCCACCGCCGCGCCCGCCTCGGCATCGGTTACGTGCCCCAGGGCCGCGACGTGTTTCCGCGCATGAGCGTCGCCGACAACCTGACGGTCGGCGCCTCCCTGCTGCCGAAGGGCGAGCGGCCGGATTACGAGCGCGCCTTCGGGCCGTTCCCGATCCTGCGCGAGCGGCGCGGGCAGCGGGCCGGGACGCTCTCGGGCGGCCAGCAGCAGCAGCTCGCCATCGGCCGCGTCCTCGTCGGCGGACCCGCGCTGATCCTGCTCGACGAGCCCTCCGAGGGCATCCAGCCCTCGGTGGTGCAGCAGATCGGCCGCACCCTGGTCGATCTCAACCGCCGCACCGGGGTGACGATCGTGTTCGTGGAGCAGAACCTCGACCTGATCCGCGCCATGGCCCAGCGCAGCTACGTCATGGACAAGGGCCGGATCGTCGCCGAGCTGACGGCCCGGGACCTCGACGACCGCGACCTCGTGCGGCGCCACCTCGCGGTCTGACACCAGCGTCTGACAACCAAGGGAGAGACGACCATGCAGTGGCTCGATCAGTCCATCATGGCCCGCAGGGGCGTCGCCGCCGGCAAGCCCGGCCGGGAGCACACGATCACCGAGGCCGAGCAGGGCCGCTACCACTACGTCTACGGGCCCTTCGCGGAGCCGGTGCTGACCGTCGATCCCGGCGCCGTCGTCACCGTCGAGACCCACGACGCCTTCGAGGGCAAGATCCGCCACGAGACCGACAGCCCGACGCAGATTCTGAACTTTCCCTACCTCAACCCGCAGAACGGGCCGATCTACGTGAACGGCGCGGAGAAGGGCGACTGCCTCGCGGTGGCGATCCGCTCGATCCGGCCGCGCGGCCCGCAGCCCTGCGGCACGACGCTGATCATGCCGGAATTCGGCGGCCTCGTCGCCACCGGCGACACAGCGCTCCTCAACCCGTCCCTCCCCGAGCGGGTGCGCAAGCTCGAGGTCACAGCCGAGACCGGCGTGCGCTGGAGCGACCGGATCACGCTGCCCTACCAGCCGTTCATCGGCACGATCGGCACCTCGCCGGAGATCGAGGCGATCTCGTCGCTGCAGCCGGACTATTACGGCGGCAACATGGACCTGCCGGACGTGGGCGTCGGCGCGGTGATCTACCTGCCGGTGAATACCGCGGGCGCGCTCCTCTATCTCGGCGACTGCCACGCCGCGCAGGGCGACGGCGAGCTCTGCGGCGTCGCGGTGGAGCACCCCACCCACACGACGGTGCAGATCGACCTGATCAAGGGCTGGACCTTCCGCTGGCCGCGGCTCGAGACCGCCGACTTCTACATGACGATCGGCTCGGCCCGGCCGATGGAGGACGCCGCGCGCATCGCCTACCGGGAGCTGGTTCGCTGGCTCGCGGCCGATTTCGGGTTCGACGAGATCGACGCCTACATGCTGCTCACCCAGTGCGGGCGCGTCCGGCTCGGCAACATGGTCGATCCGAAATACACGCTCGGCGCCTCGATCACGAAGGCGATCGCCCACGCCTGATCGGCGACGGAGGAGGACGGCATGGATCTCGGGCTGAGAGGCCGCCGCGCGCTGGTGACCGGCGGCACCAAGGGGATCGGCGCGGCGATCGTCGACCTGCTGGCCGACGAGGGGGCCGCGGTCGCCCTCTGCGCCCGCAACGCCGCGGAGGTCGCCGCCAAGGTGGCGGCCCTGCGTGCCAGGGGCGTGGCGGCAACCGGGCGCGCCGTCGACGTCGCCGATTCCGCGGCCCTGCGCGGCTGGGTCGCGGAGGCCGCGGAGGAGCTCGGCGGCCTCGACATCGTGGTGCCGAACGTCAGCGCCCTCGCGGTCGGCGGCGACGAGGCGGCGTGGCGGAGCGGCTTCGCCGTGGACATGATGGGCACCGTCTCGGCGGTCGAGGCGGCGATGCCGTACCTCGAGCGCTCCGAGGCGGGCGCGATCGTCGTCATCTCCAGCGTCTCCGGGCGCGAGATCGACTTCGCGGCCGGTCCCTACGGCGCCTTCAAGGCCGCGCTGATCCACTACGCGCAGGGCCTCGCCTTCCAGCTCGCGCCCCGGAACATCCGCGCCAACTCGGTCGCGCCCGGCAACACCTACTTCGCGGGCGGCGTCTGGCACCAGATCGAGACCGGCAACCCGGCGCTGTTCGCCGAGGCGCTCCGGCTGAACCCGACCGGCCGGATGGCGCGGCCCGAGGAGGTGGCGCGCGCGGCCGTCTTCCTGGCGAGCCCGGCCGCCAGCTTCATCACCGGAACCAACCTCGTGGTCGACGGCAGCCTGACCCGCGGCGTGCAGTTCTGACGCCGATCGGCCTCGCCCCGCGCCGGGACACCTGGGGCTTCCGAAGCACACCCGGCGCGTTCAGCACGGTCGTTCAGCGACGAAGTCCGGAGATCGCGAGGACTCACCACACTTGCGACGCATTTCGGCCGCTCTCAACCCGGTAAAGACAAGCTTGCCACGCGCGCTGGCACGCGGCACTCTCGAGCTTGGCCGTTCGCGCGGCGGTGGCACGCCGCGCGGTCGCGCCAGGCTGCAGGACAGGGAAGTCCAGGGCGATGATGACGGACGATCGCGAGGCCGGCGGGCTCGACGGGCGCGGGCGCCTCGGATGCGGGGCGGGCGTTCTCAACCGCCGGTCGTTCCTGGCCGGCTCGGCCCTCGGGATCGGCGCGCTCTCGCTCGGCGGGTGCGGGACGACCGACACCCTGCTCATGGCCGAGGCGGCGAAGACCTACGGTCCGATGCCGAACGAGAAGTTCCCGATCCCGGCGGTCGACATCAGCAAGGTCAACCCGAAATACTATCGGCGGACCGTCCAGTACGCCTCGTCGGAGGCGCCCGGCACGATCGTGGTCGATCCCGCCAACTATTACGTCTACCGCATCGAGGGCGACGGCACCGCCACGCGCTACGGGGCCAATGTCGGCCGCCAGGGATTCCTGTGGAACGGGAACGCCTATGTCGGCCGCAAGTCCGAGTGGGCGACCTGGACCCCGCCCAAGGAGATGATCCGGCGCCAGCCCGAGGCCGCGAAATACGCCCGCGGCATGCCGGGCGGCCTCGACAACCCGCTCGGCGCCCGCACGCTGCACCTGTACCAGAACGGCGCCTACACGCTCTACACGATCTACGCCAGCAGCGACGCCGAATCGATCGGCACGGGCATCACCAGCGGCTGCGTCGGCCTGCTCAGCCAGGACATGATCCACCTCTACGCGCGCACGCCGGTGAAGACCAAGGTGGTCGTGCTGCCGGCCTGAGGGCGGGCAGCGCCCGCGCCGTCCCCGCTTCCCGGCGGCCCCGACATCCTGCAGGATCGGGATCCCTGAGACCCGACAGCGCGCCGGGAGCGCCCGCATGGCCTACGCGACGACGATCGAAGGCACACGCTTCACCTTCCCCGACCTGCGCAGCCTGCTCGCCAAGGCGACGCCGGAGCGCTCGGGCGACCAGCTCGCCGGGCTCTGCGCGGAAGGTCCGGTCGAGCGCCTGGCCGCGCAGATCGCCCTCGCCGACCTGCCGCTCAAGACCTTCCTGGCCGAGGAGCTGATCCCCTCGGACGAGGACGAGGTCTCGGACCTGATCGCCCGCCGGCACGACGCCGCGGCCTTCGCGCCGGTCTCGTCGCTGACGGTCGGCGCCTTCCGCGAGTGGCTGCTCGCGCCCGCCGCCGACGCGCGGGCGCTCGCCGCCCTGTCGCCCGGCCTCACGCCCGAGATGGTCGCGGCAGTGTCGAAGATCTGCCGCCTGCAGGACCTCGTCGCGGTGGCCGCCAAGCGGCCGGTGGTGACGCGCTTCCGCTCGACCATCGGCCTGCCCGGGCGCCTCGCCACCCGCAACCAGCCCAACCACCCGACCGACTCGTCCGAGGGCATCCTGATCTCGGCCCTCGACGGCCTGCTGATGGGCTCGGGCGACGCGGTGATCGGCGTGAACCCGGCGACCGATTCCCTGCCGGACTACATCCGCATCGTCGAGCTGCTGGAGACCCTGCGGCTGCGCCTCGACGTGCCGACCCAGCACTGCTGCCTCGGCCACGTCACGGTGGCGATCGAGGCCATGGCCCGGGGTGCGCCGGTCGACCTCGTGTTCCAGTCGGTGGCCGGCTCGCAGAAAGCCAATGCCGGCTTCGGGGTCGACCTCGCCGTCCTGCGCGAGGCCTCCCAGGCGGCGCGCGCGCTCGGCCGCTGCCCGGAGGGCGGGCAGTTCATGTACTTCGAGACCGGCCAGGGCTCGGCCCTCTCGGCGGACGCTCACTGGGGCGTCGACCAGCAGACGATGGAGGCGCGGGCCTACGCGGTGGCGCGGGAGTTCGACCCGCTGCTCGTCAACACGGTCGTGGGCTTCATCGGTCCCGAGTACCTGTACAGCGGCAAGCAGATCATCCGCGCCGGACTGGAGGACCACTTCTGCGGCAAGCTTCTCGGCCTGCCGATGGGCGTGGACGTCTGCTACACCAACCACGCCGACGCCGACGGCGAGGACATGGACGCGCTCCTGACTCTGCTGTGCGCGGCCGGGGTCAACTTCGTCATCACCGTGCCGGGGGCGGACGACGTGATGCTGAACTACCAGTCGCTCTCCCACCACGACGCGGTCTTCGCCCGCGAGACCCTGGGACGCCCTCCGGCGCCGGAATTCGAGGCGTGGCTGCGAGCCGTGCGCATCACGGACGCGCAGGGTCGGCTGGCCAGCGCGGCGGGCGTGCTGCCCCAGGCCCTCGCCGAGGCGTCCCGGCTCCTGCCCGGGAGGGCGGCGTGAGCGACCCGGCCGAGCCGGCGCGCCCGGGCCCCCCGACGCTGCGCGACCTGTGCGGGCTGACCCAGGCGCGCATCGCGCTGGGCGCGCACGGGGCCGGCCTCCCGACCGGCGCGGCGCTCGCCTTCGGCCTCGACCATGCCCGCGCCCGCGAGGCGGTGTGGACGCCCCTCGACGCGGCGGCGATCCGCGAGGCGCTGCGGGTCGAGGGCCTGGACTCGGTGGAGGTCCGCTCCGCCGTGGCCGACCGGACGGAGTACCTGCGCCGGCCGGACAAGGGCCGCAGCCTCGATCCAGGGGCCGCGTCCGCGCTCAACGGGCACGGGCCGGGCTTCGATGTCGCCGTCGTGATCGCGGACGGCCTGTCGGCCACGGCGGTCGCGCTGAACGCGGTCCCGGCCGCCGCGGCGCTGGCGGCGCGGGTGCGGCGGGCCGGCTGGAGCTTGGCGCCCGTGGTCGTCGCGCTCCAGGGCCGCGTGGCGATCGGCGACCCGATCGGGGCGCGGCTCGGGGCGCGCTGCGTCGTGGTGCTGATCGGCGAGCGTCCGGGCCTGTCGGCCTCGGACAGCCTGGGCTGCTACGTCACGTTCGGCCCGGAGCCGGGCCTGCCCAACGCGCGGCGCAACTGCATCTCGAACATCCGGGAGGGCGGCCTGGCGGTCGAGGCGGCCGCCGGGCAGATGGAGGCTCTGCTGCGGGCGATGCTGGCCCAGGGCACCAGCGGCGTCGCGCTGCGCCGGGGCGATCCCGCCGACCCGCCGGCTCTTCCGGACGCGCGCGACTAGACCGCTCGGACTGCCCGGGTGGACGTCACGCTCGCTCCGCGGACGGGCTGCAGCCGAACCGGGACCGGTAGCAGCGTGCGAAATGGGCCGCGCTCGAGAAGCCGCAGGCTGTGGCGATCTCTCCGATCCGGAGCGGGCTCTGGCGCAGCAGGCGCCGTCCGTGGGCGAGGCGGATCGCCCGGTACTGGGCCGAGAAGCTCAGCCCGAGCTTCTCGAGGAACAGCCGGTCGAGGTGGCGCGGGCTGATCGCCGCGAGGCGCGCCATCGCGAGGCGGCCGAGCGGCGCCTCCACGGTCTTCTCCATGGTCTCCAGTACCGCCAGCAGGGCCGGATGGTGGACCCCGTAGCGCTCGACCGCGGAGGCCCGCTGCGGGTCGTCGGCGGCGCCGATGGCGGTGTGGAGGAACCAGTCGGAGACGCGGCGGGCGAAAGCCTCGCCCATGCGCTCGGCGATCAGGGCGTGGGCCATCTCCAGGGGCGCGACCCCGCCGCCGCAGGTCAGGCGATCGCCGTCGGCGACGTAGCGCGCCCGGCTCAGGCGTGCCTCCGGGAAGGTCTCGACCGTGGCGCCTGCATATTCCCAGTGGAGCGTGAACGCGCGATCGGCCAGTAGGCCCGCCGCGGCCATCAGGTAGGGACCGCCCGAGATGCCGCCGATGCGGACGCCGAGCCGGGCCATCCGCCGCAGGGTCGCGTGGATCTCGGGCCTGTCCCACCCGTTCGGCTCGCCGCCGGCGCAGACGAACAGGGTGTGGAGCTGGCCGCGCAGGCGCGGCAGCGCCTCGGTGGGGATCTCTGCGCCCGACGAGGCGGCGACCCGGCCCTCTGCCTCGCCGAAATAGCGCAGCCGGTAGAGCGGCCGCCCGGCGAGCTCGTTGGCCGCGCGGAACGGCTCGCAGCCCGAGGCGAAGGACAGCAGCGCGAAGCCGGGCACGAGGATGAAGCCGATCTCCTGCGGTCGGTCCCCGGTCTCCGCGTCCATGTCGCCCGCGCCCTCCGCTCCCTGACGGCTCAAACGTGCAAGAAGTCGTCCGTTTCGGTCAAACGTCTCGTCCGGCATCCATCATTCTGCGGGTCGTCTTCCTGTGCCGCGCGAGACCGCCCCCGGATGCCTCGACCTGCCGATCTTCCTCCGTTCCGCGCTGCGGCGGTGTCCAGTCCCGGCAGCGAGCGGGAGTGCCGGCCGTGAGTCGCCGCTACGATGTCGCTGTCCTGGGCCTCGGCGCGATGGGCAGCGCCGCGCTCTACCAGCTGGCGAAACGGGGCGCCTCGGTGATCGGGCTCGACCGCTTCGCGCCGCCCCACGCCCTCGGGTCCAGCCACGGCGAGACGCGGATCACCCGCCAGGCGGTCGGCGAGGGCGCCGACTACGTCCCCTTCGTCACCGCCTCGCACCGCATCTGGCGCGAGCTGGAGGCCGAGACCGGCGAGACTTTGCTGAACGCCTGCGGGGCGCTCGTCATGGCCCCGGGCCACGGCGTCTCCTCGCATCACGGCAAGCCGGACTTCGTCGGACGCTCCATCAGCGCCGCTGAGGGCGCCGGCATCGTCCACGAGGTGCTCGACGGCGCGGAGGTGGCCCGCCGGTTCCCGCAATTCCTCAACCTCGCGGGCGACGAGAAGGCCTATTACGAGCCGGGCGGCGGCTACGTGTTCCCGGAGCGCTGCCTCGCGGCGCAGCTCGGCCGCGCGGGTGCCGCGGGTGCCGAGATCCGCACGAACTGCGCGGTGGTCGGGCTTCAGCAGGACGGGAGCGGCGTCCGCGTCGACACGGCGGAGGGGACCATCCTGGCCGACCGCGCCGTCGTGGCCGCGGGCGCCTGGACGGCCCCGCTGCTGCGGAGCCCGTTCGACCGACTGCTGACCGTCCGCCGGCAGCTCCTGCACTGGTACGCGCTCGCGGACGAGACCGCCTACGGGCCGCACTCGCCGGTCTTCATCTGGATGTACGGGACGAGCGACACCGAATACCTCTACGGCTTCCCGCCGCTCGACGGCTCCATCAAGGTCGCGACGGAGCAGTACGACACCACCACCACCGCCGACGGGGTGGCGCGTCGCGTCGATCCGTCCGAATCCGACGAGATGTACCGGCTGCGCGTCGCGAACCGGCTGGCCGGCGCGACTCCGGAGCTCGTCCAGGCCGCGGCCTGCGTCTACACGGTCACCCCCGACCGCGGCTTCATCATCGACCGGCATCCCGAGATGGAGCGCGTGCGGGTGGTGTCCGCCTGCTCGGGGCACGGGTTCAAGCACTCGGCCGGCATCGGCGAGGCCGTCGCGGCTGAGCTGGCCGGGACCGGCAGCACCGTCGATCTCGCGCCCTTCGCCCTGGCACGTTTCAGTTGATGCGCCGGCTAATGGCTCGTGGATTGCTTGAAACCGTGCCAAGATCAGTCGACCCGAGCAGGAAAGACCCGATGCGTCTCACGATCCGCACCCTTCTGACCACCGGTGCGCTGTCCGCCCTCGCGGCATTGTCGACCGTCGCGCTGCCCGGGCGGGCCGCGGCCGCCGACGGCGTCGACGCGATCAAGAAGCGCGGGACGCTGATCGTCGGCGTGAAGGCGGATTACAAGCCGTTCGGCTTCCGCGACCCGAGCGGGACGATCATCGGCCTGGAGCCCGACCTCGCCGCCGACCTCGCCAAGCGGCTGGGCGTGAAGCTCGAGCTCGTGCCCGTCGTCTCGGCAAACCGGATCGAGTTCCTGCAGCAGGGCAAGGTCGATCTGCTGATCGCCACCCTGTCGGACAAGCCGGAGCGCCGCCGCGTCGTGCAGGCGATCGACCCGAACTACTATTCCGACTTCGTGAACGTCCTGCTGCCCAAGTCGTCCGGCATCACCGACTGGGCGCAGCTCAAGGGCAAGCCGCTCTGCGCCACCTCGGGCGCCTGGTACAACAAGGACGTCGCGCGGACCTACGGAGCGGAGATCGTCGCCTTCGACGGGTCCGAGAAGCCGCTCTTCGCGCTCAAGCAGGGCAACTGCATCGGCTACGTCTACGACCAGAGCATGCTGCAGGGTAAGCTGCTCGACGACGACTGGAAGGCCAACTACGCGCTGCCGCTCAAGGGCATCCTCGACGCCCCGTGGATGATGGCGGTGGCGCAGGGCAACACCACGCTCCAGGCCGCCGTCGAGGACGCCACCAAGGACTGGATGAAGACCGGCTTCATCGTCAACGAGGAGAAGAAGTGGGGCATCGAGCCGACCGCTTACTCGAAGGCGATGCACGAGAAGTACAAGAACGCGACCAACTGATGCGCGCCTGCACGACGGCCTTGAGCGTTCGCCCGCGATGATCGCCACGATCCAGGCGTGGTTCCAGCAGCTCTACGAGACCACGGGCTTCAACTTCACGGTCTTCTACGATCCCTACGACTGGGACCGGTACGTGGCCGGCCTGCGGATGACGCTGCTCCTCGGGATCAGCACCATCCTGGCCAGCCTCGTCATCGGCGCCGTGGGCGCGCTCCTGCAGAGCGGGCCGTCGCGCGTCCTGCGGGCGCTGGTCAACGGCTTCGTGGTGGTGTTCCGCAACACGCCGCCGCTCGTGCAGATCTTCTTCTTCTACTTCGGCCTCGGGACGCTGCTCCCGGACATCCGCTCGGCCGACGGCCTGCGGGCGCCGATCCTCAACAATGTCCAGTGGGCGATCATCTCGCTGTCGCTGTTCGCGGGCGCGTTCAACGTCGAGATCTTCCGCTCGGGCATCGAGGCCGTGCCGCGGACCACGGTCGAGGCCGCCGAGGCCCTGGGCTACACCCGCTTCAAGGCCTACCGGTACGTCGTCCTGCCGCTGGCCCTGCGCGTCTGCCTGCCGGCCCTGAACAACAACCTGATCAACCTCCTGAAGACCACGACACTGGCCTACGCCATCGCGGTCCCGGAGACCCTGTACGCGGTCAAGCAGATCTGGTCCGAGTCGCAGAACGTGCTGGAGATGATGCTGGTGCTGCTGGCGACCTACGCGGTCCTCGTCGGCGTGCTCGTCTGGATCATGCACCGCTGGGAGCGCGCCCTGCGCATCCCGGGATACGGCCGATGAAAGCGGCCGATCCGCGGGGCGGGCGGCCGAATGCCCTGCCGGTCCTCCTGCCCTTCGCGCTCCCGGAGGACCGCGCGGCGGCGCGCCTGCGCCCGGCCCATCTCTGGCTGCTCGCCGCGCTCGCCCTCGTCGCCGTCCCGGCCTGGGCGCAGGGCGGGACCGCCGCGCTGTCGCCGCTGGAGGTCGTGATCAAGTGGGCGCCCCTCCTGCTCACGGGCTTCGCCTTCAACGTCGCGATCTCGCTGATGGCGATGGCGATCGGGACCGTGGCGGGCATCGGGCTCGGGCTGGCCATGCTGGCGGAGGGGCGGATCCTGCCCCGCCTCGCGTGGTGCGCCACGCAGGTCTTCCGCAACGTGCCCTGGCTGGTGCTGCTGTTCTTCGTGATGTTCCTGGTGCCGTTCCAGATCACCGTGTTCGGCGTCCGCGTGCCGCTGCCCGACTGGGTGAAGGCGACCTTCGGCTTCAGCCTGCCGGTCATGGCCAACGTCGCCGAGATCGTCCGCGGCGCGGTGCGCTCGGTGCCGAACACCCAGTGGGAGGCCGCCGAGTCGCTGGCCTTCACCCGGCGGCAGACGCTATGGCGCATCATCCTGCCCCAATGCGCGAAGCGCATGCTGCCGCCCTGGATGAACGTCTACTCGCTCATCGCGATGGCGACCGTGCAGGCCTCCATCGTCGGCGTCACCGAGATGCTGACGCTGACCGCGCAGGTGCACGCCGCCGAGGGCGGCCGCCCCGAGCTGTTCGCGCCGCTCTACGGCTTCGCGCTCTTGTGCTTCTTCCTCTACTGCTACCCGATCGACCGGTTCACCGCCGCCCTGGAACGCCGCTTCGAGACCCGCTGAGACCATGACGCGCGCGACCCTGGCCGCCACCCCGTCCCCGACCTGGACCCCCGATCAGCCGATCGTCCGCATCGCCGGCGTGCACAAGTCCTTCGGGACCTTCGAGGTGCTGAAGGGGATCAGCTTCGACGTGCGCAAGGGCGAGGTGGTCTGTATCATCGGCCCATCGGGCTCGGGCAAGTCGACGCTGATCCGCTGCGTCAACGCGCTGGTGCCGGTCAGCGCGGGCTCGATCGAGGTCGAGGGGATCGACGTCACCGATCCCCGGCTCGACAAGCTGGCGCTGCGCCGCAAGGTCGGCATGGTGTTCCAGCAGTACAACCTGTTCCCGCACAAGACCGCGCTTCAGAACGTGATGATGGCCCCCATCCACGTCCTCGGGCAGGACAGGCGCGAGGTCGAGGCCCGGGCGCGGGCGCTGCTCGCCAAGGTGCGGCTCGCCGGCAAGGAGAACGCCTATCCGGGCGAGCTGTCCGGCGGCCAGCAGCAGCGCGTGGCCATCGCCCGCTCGCTGGCGATGCGGCCGGACGTGATGCTGTTCGACGAGGTCACCGCCGCTCTCGATCCGGAGACGGTCAAGGAGGTGCTGGTGACGATCCGGGAGCTCGCCGAGGAGGGCATGACCTGCATGCTCGTCACGCACGAGATGAACTTCGCCCGCGACGTCGCCGACCATATCTACTTCACCGACCGCGGCGTGATCGTCGAGCACGGGCCGCCCGCGACCTTCTTCGCTTCCGCACGGGACGAGCGCACGCGCCGGTTCCTGTCGCAGGTGCTCTGAGCTCGCCGGGTCGACCCCGGGGTCCGGACCGCGTCAGCGCGGCCCGGCCTCCCGCGCCACGATGTGGTCGGCGATCGCCCCCGCGGTGGTGAGCCAGATGTCGGCGCGCCGGTCGACGATGTGCCGGAGCGCCCGCCGCAGGGGCCGCAGCCGGTGCGGCCGCCCGACGATGTAGGGATGGAGCGCGATGCCCATGACCAGGGGTGCGGTCCGGGACTGCTCCAGCATCTCGTCGAAGGCGTCGACGAGCGCGTCAGCGAACTGGCGGCCCGTCTCCTTGCGGGCGACGATGGCGGGGATGTCGTTGAGTTCCTGCGGGTAGGGCACCGTCAGGATCCGGCCGCCGCCGCGGGTTTTGAACCAGGTCGGCTGGTCGTCGTGGTCCCAGTCGAGCAGGTAGCGGTAGCCGGCCTCGGCTAGCAGGTCGGGCGTCACCCGCGACTGCGAGATCCACGGCCCGAGCCAGCCGGCCGGGGGGCGGCCCTCCCGCGCGGCGATCACCTGCGTCGTCTCGGCGATCAGCGCCCGCTCGGCGGCCTCGTCGAGGATGCCCTGCCGCTCGGCGTTGGTGCGTCCGTGGCCGACGATCTCGTCGCCCCGCGCCCGGAACGCCTCGATCAGCCCGGGGCAGTCCCGGTACAGGTTGCTGTTGACGAGCACGCTCGCGGGCATCGCCAGTTCGTCCAGCATCGCGGCGATCCGCCAGGCGCCGACCCGGTTGCCCCAGTCGCGCCACGCGTAGTTGAGCACGTCCGGCTGCGGGCCGCCCGGGGCCAGCTCGGCGCCGAGGCCCTCGCCGAACGCGAAGGTCTCGAGGTTCAGCCCCACATAGACGGCCAGCCGCTTGCCCTCCGGCCAGTCGTAGACCGGCCTGTCGGGAAGGGCGCTGTAGCCGTAGCGGCCGTGTCCCGCATTCGTGTCCATCGTGGCCCCCCTTACGCCGCACCGAGATAGGCCGCTTCCAGCCCCTTGTCCGCCGACAGCTCCGCGGCGGTTCCGCGCGCGACGACCCGGCCCTGCTCCAGCACGTAGCCGCGGTCAGCGACCGTGAGGGCCAGCGCCGCCATCTGGTCGACGATCAGGATGGTGACGCCCTCGTCGCGCAGCTCGGCCACGGTGGCGTAGAGGGCGTTGATCATCGCCGGGGCGAGGCCCAGCGACGGCTCGTCGAGGAGAAGGATGCGCGGATGCGCCATCAACCCGCGGGCGATGGCCAGCATCTGCTGCTCGCCGCCGGAGAGCAGGCCGGCCCGGCTCCCCGCCCGGTCGCGCAGCCGCGGGAACCGGTCGAGCAGGCGCTCCACCTCGGCCGGGTCGATCGGCGTCCCGCGCCCGAAGGCGCCGAGGCGGATGTTCTCGACGACGGTGAGCTCCGGGAAGACCTGTCGGCCCTCCGGCACCAGGACGAGCCCGCTGCGGGCGATCCGGTGCGCCGGCAGCGCGTCGACGCGCCGGTCGTCGAACACGACCGATCCCGCGACCGGGCGCAGGAGCCCCGCCAGCGCCCGCATGGCCGTGGACTTGCCGGCGCCGTTCGCGCCCAAAAGGGCGACGGTCTCGCCGGGCCGCACGTCGAGATGGACCCCATCGAGGACCGGCGCGGCGCCGTAGCCGGCCGTCAGGTCGAGGACCGAGAGGACGGCGTCCGCCGGCCCCTGCCACGGCGCGCCCCGCGGGCGGGCCGGGGTGTCGGCGCCGCCGAGATAGGCGCGCAGCACCGCCGGGTCGCGCCGGATCTCGGCGGGCGTGCCCCGCGCGATCGGGCGTCCGGCATCCATGACCAGGATGTGGTCGGAGATGCCCATCACCAGCGGCATGTCGTGCTCGACCAGCACCACCGCGACGCCGCTGTCGGCGATCCGGCGGATCAGCCGGGCCAGCCGGTCGGTGTCGGCCCGCGACAGGCCGGCGGCGGGCTCGTCGAGGAGCAGCACCGCGGGGCCGCCGGCGAGCGCCCGGGCGATCTCCACGAGCCGCCGGTCGACATGGGGCAGCTCGGCGGCCGGGCGGTCGAGGGCGCCCCGGTAGCCGACGAAGGCGAGGAGCGACGCGGCCGTCCGGCGGTCCCCCGCGCTGGCGCGGCGCCAGAGCCGGCCCGGTGCGAATCCGAGGGCGACGTTGTCGACCACGGTCAGCGAGCCGAACAGCCGCGTGGTCTGGTAGGTGCGCGCGATGCCGGCGCGGGCGACGACATGCGCCGGCCGCCCGGCGAGATCGCGTTCGCCGAGCCGGATCGCCCCGGCGCTCGGGCGGTAGAAGCCCGAGACCATGTTGAGCACGGTCGTCTTGCCGGCCCCGTTCGGGCCGATCACGCTGGTGACCGCGCCGGGCCGGGCGGTGAGGTCGACGCCCTCCGCCGCCGTGATGCCGCCGAAGCGGATGCCGATCCCCTCGAGGACGAGGGCCTCGCGCGCCGCCGTGCCGGGCAGCGGCGCCGCCCCGATCTCCTCGGCGGCTCCGTCGGCGCGGCCTCGGGGCAGCAGGCGGGCGAGGCTGCCGACCAGCCCCGACGGCACCAGCCAGAGCACTGCCAGGGTCGCGATCCCGAAGAACAGCAGGCGGTACTCCGCGAGGCCGGACAGCGCCTCCGGCAGCAGCACGGTGACGAGGGCCCCGAGGAGCGGGCCGAGCACCGTGCCGGCGCCGCCGACGATCACCGACAGGACGAACAGGATCGACTGCGAGAACGGGAACGAGCTCGGTGCGATGAACAGCATCAGCGGCGGCAGGACGGCCCCCGCGAGGCCGGTCAGGGCGGCAGAGATCGCGAAGGCCAGGGTCTTCACCCGGACCGGATCGAAGCCCAGAGCCGCGGCCGCGACGTCGGCGTCGCGCACGGCGCGCATCGCGCGCCCGAGGCGGCTGCGGGCGAGGAGGTCGAACCCGGCGAGGCTCGCGCCGGCGGCGAGCACCGCCAGCACCGCCAGCCCGGCCGCACTCACCGGCTCGCCGAGGAGCGTCGGCGGGGCGGTGACGACGAGGCCGTTCTGGCCGCCGGTCAGCTCCCCGCCCTCGATCAGCCCGTGCTCGACGATGAAGCCGAAGGCGATCGTCAGCATGGCGAGGTAGGGGCCCTTCACCCGCATCGCCGGCACCGCCACAAGGCCGCCGACGAGCGCCGCGATCAGGGCCGCCGCCGGGAGCGCCAGCCAGAAGCTGACGCCGTGGAGCGTCAGGATCGCGCTGGCGTAGGCGCCGATCGCGTAGAAGCCGGCCTGGCCGAAGGAGATCAGCCCGGTCAGGCCGAGGAGCACGTTGAGGCCGACCCCCGCCACCGTGGTCAGCGCCACCAGGGCGATCACGAAGTGGCTGTAGCCGGCAGTCAGCGCGACAAGGCCGAGCGCGGCGGCGGTGAGGCCGGCAATGCCGAGCCGCATCGCCGGGGCCGAGCGCAGACGGTGCATCGCGTCAGACCTTGTTGACCGCGGCGCGGCCGAGCAGGCCGTCGGGGCGCAGGGTGAGGGCCAGGATGATCACCGAGAACACCACGAGCTGCGTGTAGGTCGAGCCGAGGGTCGCGGTGACGCCGGCCTCGACGAGGCCGTAGAGCAGCCCCGCCAGGATTACCCCGGTGGCGGAGCCGATCCCGCCGAGGATCGCGACCGCGAAGGCCTTGATGCCGAACAGCGTGCCGAGCTCGGCCGAGACCGAGAACAGCGGCGCGATCAGGAGGCCCGCGATGCCGGCCAGCACCGCCGAGAGCGCGAAGGCGCAGGCCACGGTGCGGCGCACGTCGATCCCCATCAGGCGGGCGGCGTCGGCGTTCTGCGCCACGGCGAGCAGGACGCGGCCGAGATCGGTCCGGCGGAACACCGTGCGGATCGCGAAGGCGAGCGCGATCCCGACGACCGGGATCACGAGCTGCAGCGGGTAGATGCCGGTCCCGAGGATCTCCACCGGCTTCGTGGCCAGCGGCGAGGGCAGGCTCCGCGGCTCCTTGCCGAAGGTGAACAGCACGGTGTTGTCGAGGACGATGCCGCCCGCCACCGTCGCCAGGAGCCACGCATCCGAGCCGCGCGCCACGAACGGGCGGACCAGCGCCCGCTCGACCACGAGGCCGAACAGGGCGCAGCCGGCGAGCGCCAGGACGATCGCCGCCGGCATCGGCCAGCCGAGGGTGACGCCCAGCGCGTAGGCCAGGACCGCGCCCAGGGTGACGACGCTGCCCTGCGCGAAGTTCACGGTCCCCGACACCGCGTAGGTCACGTGGAAGCCCAGGGCCACGAGGCCGTACATGCTGCCGAGGCCGAGGCCGCTGACGAGGATGGAGGTCAGCATCGCCGGGCTCAGTTGGTCACCGCGACGATCTCACCGTCCTTGAAGCGGGTGAACACGTAATCGTTCGGTCCCAGCGCGTCGTGCTGGCCGGGGGCGAAGGGCTTGTCGTAGGTTTTGATCAGGCCCGGATAGGTGCCGATCTTGTAGAAGCCGTCGCGGACCTTCGGGCCCTCGGTCGAGCCGGCGGCCTGGATGGCGAGCGCCAGCAGATGCGTCGCGTCGTAGGCGTTGGCGATGCCGACGGCGGGGGTGACGTCGGCCATCGACTTGATCGCCGGGTACTTGGTCTTGAGCGCGTCGAGGACGGCGCTCGCCTTCGGCGACGTGTTGCCCGCGAAGGTGAAGGTCTGGATGAAGTGGACCTTGCCGGCGCTCGGGCCGGCGAGCTCGTCGAAGCGGCCGCCCGCCGGGCCCCAGTGCGAGACGACCGGCACCGACCAGCCCATCCGGTCGAGGGATTTCACCACCTGGGCCGAGGGGCCGACATTGCCGACGAGGAACAGCGCGTCGGCGCCGGCCTCCTTCAGCCGGGACAGCTGGGGCACCATGTCGACGTCGTTGGCCTCGTACTTCTCGATGCCGGCCGCCGGCAGGTTGGCTGCCTGGAGGGCGTCCTTGAGGCCCTTCTGGTTCGACTCGCCCCAGGCGTTGTTGACGAGGATCATGCCGGGCTTCTTCGCCCCGTAGGTCTTCACCGCGTAGGATACCAGCGCCTCGTCGACGAGGGCGTCGACCGCGGAGACCCGGAAGGCGTAATTGTCGGCGGCGCCGTTGCGGGTGATGCCGGTCCCGGCCGCCCACGGGCCGATGAACGGCACCTTCATCTGGTTGGCGATCGGCACGATCGCCATCGAGACCGGCGTGTCGAGGCCGCCGACCACCGCGACGACGCCGACCCGCTGGATCAGCTCGCGGGTCGCCAGCACGCCCTTGGACGGGTTGGCCTCGTCGTCGCGGGCCACGAGCTCGAGGGGGCGCCCGAGGACGCCGCCCTTGGCGTTGATCTCGTCGATCGCGAGCCCGATCCCGCGGGAGATCGCCTCGCCGGATTTCGCGGACTGGCCGCTCAGGGCGGTCACGAGGCCGATCTTGACGGTGTCGGCCGCCTGCGCGGCCGAGACGGCGAGGCCGAGCAGGGCGCTCGTCGTCACGGCGATGCGGCGCAGGGTCGGGGGCAGGAAGGAGGCCATGGCTGTCTCCGAGGGGCGGGGCAGCCCAGCCGACCGCAACCTCCATGCCACTGAAAAATCGAAGCTTCGCCGCCCGCACGTGACCGTGCGTGCTGCACCGAAGGCAATCTGTGCTCAATCGTCGATCAAAGTGCATACACTTCCTGCATGCACAGAAGAGGCTTTTGCGGCACGTTAGGGCCGACAGGAGGCCTGCCATGACCGACGTGACCCACGATGCCGCGACCGCGCGCGACGCCGCCAACGTCACCGCCTATCTCGAAGCTTCGATGGTGCCGGATCCCGAGACGGCCGCGCGCTACATGGCGCCGGGCACCCGGATCGTGTTCACCGGCGCCCGGGTCTTCAACCATCCGTCCGAGGTCACGGCCTTCAATGCCGGCCGCTACGCCTGGGTGAAGAAGCGGATGGAGCGGCTGGACGTGGTCCCGGGCGACGGCGTCACCACGGTCTACAGCCTCGGCACCCTGTACGGTGCGTGGCCGGACGGCACGCCCTTCGAGGGCAACCGCTACGTCGACCGTTTCACCGTGCGCGACGGCCTGATCGTCGGCATGGAGGTCTGGAACGACAGCGCCGAGCGCCTGCTGACGAAGCACGGCCTCACGGCCTGAGGCGGGAGGTCAGGCTCCGCGGCCGGCACCCGCGACGTAGGGCGCCAGCAGGCGGGCGAGATCGCGCTCGCGCGGGGTCGGCGGCACGATGCGCGCCCGCTCGGCGACGGCGTCGAGGTGGTGGTCCATGAGCGTGGCGGCGCGCTCGGCATCGCCCGCGACCAGGGCGGCGACGATGTCGCGGTGCTCGCTCACGGCGCAGTCCGAGGAGTGCGGCCGGCTGTAGAGGGACAGGATCAGGGCGCAGCGATAGCCGAGTTCGGCGACGTAGCGGGTCAGCACGGCGCTGCCGGTCATCTCGGCGAGCATCAGGTGGAACTCGGTGGCGAGGCGGATCGACAGCGCCTCGGGCCCGCCCCGGGCGGCCTCCTCGCGGGCGATCTGGTCCAGCAGAACCTGGCGCTGCTCCGGACTGAGCTGTCCGGCGAGGCGGCGCACCACGAGCCGCTCCAGGCCGAGGCGCACGTCGAAGGTGTCGCGCGCCTCCTCCCAGCTCGGCGTCGCCACGACGGCGATGCGGTTGCGGCGCAGGTCGACCAAGCCTTCCCCGGCCAGCCGCAGCAGGGCTTGCCGCGCGATGGTGCGGCTGACCCCGAAGCGCTCGCCCAGGGCATCCTCCGGCAGGCGGTCTCCGGGGGCGAGCGCCCGTTCCACGATGGCCCGTCGCAGGGCCTGGCAGATCGCGCCCACGCGATCGCCCTCGTCCGCCGCCTTCATGGACGGCGCCTGGACTCTGTCGCCCGTATCCGCGCGGACTGAACCGTCATGATCCTCCCTCGGGTGCGATCCATCGCGACGCGTCGGGCCTGTGCCCGATCGGCTCTTCGCAGACCTGATGCCGGGTGTGCAACGGTCGCGCCAGCGCCGGCGGCGACCGCCCGGAGCCCGGAAAGACCGTCGATCGGGCGGCGCGGGCGGCCACATAGCCATCGCGGAAGCGCGTCTGCCGACTCGCCGACGGCCCGCGTCGTGCGGGCCGTACGGTGATCGTGAACAAAGTGTCGCCGATCCTCCGACCTGATCCCTCGCCATCGGTGGCCGCGCGATCGCGATGTCGCCAAATGTCCGCTCGGTGTTCGGCAGGACGCTCTGTCTCAAAATCGGTCTTCTGCGTCCCAAAACACGGGTATGATCCGCGGTGTGTAGGGCCAGCTACAGCGGCTTCACGGATCGGACCTTACGGACCTTCGCGGACGCAGACGACGTCGAGGTCGCGCGAAAGATCGCGACGACGATCGTGCGGGGGCGGGGTCATGAAGCAAATCGTTCTTCCATCCGTGGTCGTGGGCATCCTGTGCGGTGCCTGCGCGACCTCTTCCGACAAGGTCGCCGCGACGTACGTGTCGCCGATCCAGTACAGCAACCTGTCCTGCACCCAGATCCGCGAGGAGGCCGGCCGCGTCTCGGTGCGCGCCGCGCAGGCTGCCGGGGCGCAGGACGAGAAGCGCCGCGGCGATCAGGTCGCCACGACGGTCGGCGCCGTGGTGTTCCTGCCGGCGCTCCTGTTCATCGACGGCGACAATCACCAGACGGCCGAACTCGCGCGGCTCAAAGGCGAGGTGAAGGCGCTGGAGCAGGCTTCCGCCGAGAAGCGCTGCGGTCTCGACTTCGAGCCGCAGCCCGCGCGCCGCTGAGCCGTCCGGCCCGGACCCGCGCGAAGCACAACTCAAAGACGATGTAGTTTGTGACTTCTATTCTTTGAGTAGATTATGGACGTTGAGGAGTTGGTAACTCTATGTAATTCAATCCCTGAAGACATGCAAAGTGTTGCCGGTGCGTTACATCGTCAATGAAGCGCGCCTGATAAGTCATCGCCACTCAATGGCACCAACGGAAACTGCGCAGACATGACCAAGATTCTGGCCTCTCTGGCCGCCTTCACTGCCCTCAGCGCCGCGGCTTCCGCTGCCGACCTGCCGCGTCGTGTTCCGCCGCCGGTGTTCACGCCGGTGCCGGTGTTCACCTGGACCGGCTTCTACGTTGGCGTGAACGCCGGCTACGGCTTCGACGCCAACAGCCGCAACACCACCAACTACGCCCTGCGCGGCGGCACGCTGGCGAACTCGCCCGACACCAACGCGGTGGTCAGCGTCAACAACCGCAGTAACAACAATGGCTTCTCGGGCGGCGCCCAGATCGGCTACAACTGGCAGCTGACCCCGGGCTCGGGCATCGTGGTCGGTTTCGAGGCCGACGCCCAGTACGTCGACTTCGCCCGCCGCGCCAACGGCACGCTCAACTATGGGCTGACCGGCACCCCGGGCTTCGCTTTCTCGGCGCCGCGCGCCTACGTGGCGACCAGCGGCAACGGGCTGGATTACTTCGGCACCGCCCGCGGCCGCCTCGGCTACGCCTTCGACCGCACCCTCGTGTACGGCACCGGCGGCTACGCCTACGGCTCGGGCCAGGACGACCAGAACTTCGCCGGCCGCAACTTCCGCAGCAGCTTCCGCAACGGCTACGCGGTCGGCGGCGGCGTCGAGTACGCCCTGCCCACCGACTCGTTCCTGAACTTCTTCCGCTCCTCGGCCGTCACCCTGAAGGTCGAAGGCCTGTACGTGAACCTCGACCGCCAGAAGAACACTGCCAGCGGCGTCTTCATCCCGAACCTGCTGCCGCCGCGCGGCGTCGCCTACCTCAACGGCGCCGCCGCCGGGACCGAGTTCGCCGTCGTCCGCGCCGGCCTGAACTACAAGTTCGGCTCGTACTGAGCCGAACCCGCGCCTCGAGGGTTGGCATCGGCCCGCGCGGCGGCTCGGCATGGGACTGGTCCTCTGCATGCCGGTCGCCGCGCGGCGGCGATGCCCTTCGTTCGATCCTTGCATCCCCAGCCCGATCAAACTGGCGCGAGGTCGACAGAGCCCCGGGAGCCGACCGCTCCCGGGGCTTTCGTTCGAAGGGCCCTCCGCGGTCCGGGACGCGCATCGGGACCGGGTCGCGCGGGGTTGCCGTCCTCGCGCACCTGCGCACCGTCGCGCCGCGCGGGCCGTGTCGATCCTGGGACGGCCGTCCGCGCCACGGGCATGGGCCGCGCTCGACCCCGGTGTCCGACCGCGTGTCGCTGTTCGACGCGGAGAATGCGGACCGACGTCGGCGAGATTTCGGACGACATGGAGAAGCGGCTGGGCGTCGCCCTGGCCGCCGGGTCGATCGTCGGAATCGGCGTGACGCTGTTACCGCAGGAGCAGGAAGATGCCCTGCTGGGCGGATCTGGCCAGCGACAGGGCCAACATGCTCACCGACTGGCGGGTCGACAGCGCCTGCGAGTTCGCCGAATCCCGGCTCAACTCGGCGTCTGTCGGGTGATTTGATGAACCCGTTCCTCGTGCCTGCGCGATCTCAGGCCTAAAATTCGATGTCACTGATGTGTCCGAATGGCCGTGAAAGGTTGTGGCAAAGTAAATAGGCCGTGAGAACGGTTTTACCCAGAACTCGCCGAAGATGTCTACTGCTGGTTGATTTGATGCTGGCCCTGGGATGCCGGGCCCCGAGGGAGGTCGGAGGATACCGGACCAGTCCGGGGTCAGGGACCGTCCGTCCAGGGTCCGGGCCGCACGATGTGGCGCCCGACACCGCGAGACGGGCGACTGACCCTCATCAAAGTCGAGCCCCGCGAGAGAAAGCCGATCCTTAGAGGTCGTCCTGTCCCCAGCTTCTGCGCGGAAGCAATGCTGCCATGCAGGGACGGGGCCGCAGGCAACCTCACGGCCCTCCGCCGATCCATGAGCGGCCAAAGCCGGATGATCGGCGACGAGAAGTGCGTCGAGGTCCCCTATCGGCAGATCGAGAATTTCGCATGACGGTAGTGGTCTCAGGCCAAAATTCTACTCCTAATGTAAATTTCCGTCGATATTTGTTAAAATGCTTCGCTCTCAAAATAGTGGCGCGCTTGCAATTCGGAACGTGATGTACTTACGTAGAGGATGTATCGACAGCGGTCTCTTGTTTCTGCATCCGACATGTTCCTTCTGCACGGCTCTGGTTCGGGATCACGCGCGTGACGGGTTTGTCCCAGCCCACCGGGTCCGGTCCGCGATCACGGGCCGCCCGCCATCCGCCGATCGCACCGACGATCCCGGCGCTCGAGGCGGTCACACGCCAGACCTGCGCGGCGGCCTCCCGGACGATCGCTTAGCGCGCCCGACCGATCGCGCCGCCCCGCGCGGCTCGGCGCCCCTTTCCCACTCGAGGACATCATCGTGCCGCATACCAGTCTCCGGCGCAGCGAGACTTCGGACAGTTCGCAGTGCGTTCCGGTTCTGCGGCCGAGAGCCGAGGGCATCGACCGGCTCGCGGCGCTGAACGCGGCCCTCTCGGAGCAGATCCGCCTGTTCGAGGGCGCGCTGCAGAACATGAACCAGGGCCTGTGCATGTTCGACGCGCAGTCCCGCCTCGTCGTGTCGAACAAGCGCTACCGCGATATCTTCAACATCCCGCAGGACATGGTCCTCACGGGCATGGCCCAGCACGCGATCTGCTCAGCTCTGGTCGCGCGCGGCCTCTACTCGCCGGAGGTCACCGTCGCGGAGATCGAGCGCAGCACCCGCGCCGCCCTTCAGGCCGCCGAGCCCGCGCCGATCACGCGCGAACTCTGCGACGGGCGCACGCTGGCGATCAATCACCGGGTCATGGACGGCGGCGGCTGGGTCTCGACATTCGAGGACATCACCGAGCAGCGGCGGAGTGCGGAGCGCATCGCCCACCTGGCCCATCACGACGCCCTGACCGACCTCGCCAACACGCGGGCGATGCGCCAGGGCTACCGAGATCTGATCGCGGCGCAGGACGACGAGCGACCGCTGCTCGCCATGTATTACATCGACCTCGACCGGTTCAAATTCGTCAACGACACCTACGGACATGCCGCCGGCGACGAGCTCCTGCAGGAGGTCGCCGCGCGGCTGCGGAGGAACACGCGGCGGGGTGACGTCGTGGCCCGCCTCGGCGGCGACGAGTTCGCGCTGGTCCACAGGGTCGTCGACGCGGCCGCCGCGACGTCGACCGCCCAGCGCCTCGTCAACGTTCTGTCGGAGCCGTTCGATCTCGCGAGCGGGCGCGTCCATACCGGCGCCAGCATCGGCCTCGCGATCCGCGCGGTGCAGGACCTGGACATGGACCCGTTGCTGCACGACGCCGATCTCGCCCTGCGGCACTCGAAGACCGAGGGGCGCGGCGTCTTCAGCGTCTTCGAGGCCAGCATGTCCGAGGCCTTCGAGGCGCGCCGCCAGATCGAGGCCGACCTCCAGGCCGCCCTGGCGGCGGATCAGTTCGAGCTGCACTATCAGACCCTCGTCGATGCCCGCGACGGGCATGTCGCCTGCGTCGAGGCGCTGGTGCGCTGGCGCCATCCCACGCGCGGCCTGGTCCCGCCGCTGTCCTTCATCCCCCTGGCCGAGGAGACCGGTCTCATCCTGCCGCTCGGCCGCTGGGTCCTGGAGCGCGCCTGCCGGGATGCCCTGGCGTGGCCCGAGAGCGTCGACGTCGCCGTCAACGTCTCCAGCGTCCAGATGCGTCAGAAGGGGTTCGGCGCGGAAGTGCTCGCCGTGCTGGCGGAGACCGGTCTGGCCGCGGCGCGGCTGGAGGTCGAGATCACCGAGACGTCGCTGCTGGAGGAGAGCGAGGCGACGCGGGAGAATCTCGCCACGCTCCACGGCGCCGGCATCCGGATCGCCATGGACGATTTCGGCACCGGGTACTCGTCCCTGAGCTATCTGCGCCGGTTCCCGATCGACAAGATCAAGATCGATCGCTCGTTCATGAGCGAGGCCGAGACGAGCGCCGACGCGCGCGCCATCATCCGGGCGGTGGCGGGGCTGGGGGTCAGCCTCGGCATCACGACGGTGGTCGAGGGCGTCGAGACGGCGCAGCAGCTGGAACTCGCGCGGGCCGAGGGTGTCGGGCAGGTTCAGGGCTATCTCCTGGGACGTCCGCAGCCGCAGGCGTCGCTGTCGCGCGCGGGCCTGCCGACGCATCGATGGTGATCCGATCGGCCATCCGCGGGGCCTCGGACCCGCGTCTCCGTAATGCCACCGGGCCGGAGACGGGTCATCGAGCGGGCGCGCCGGAGCCGCGCCGCTCAGGTCGAAGGCGGTCATCACGGGACGGAAGGTCTCCACGAAGGCGGGATCCAGGTTGCCGGACATCGATCGCAGGAGGCCGCAGGCCACTTCATCCGACATCGACGGTCGGTAGGGCCGCCGCGCGGTCAGCAGCCCCGGCTTGTTGAGGATCGACAGCGGGATCTTCGTCTTCCCGACATCGTGCGGCCGCGCGGCCTCGGTCAGGCGGTAGGCGTCGAGATCGCCGAAGCCCAGCTCGATCGCGAAGGCGGCCGCGAGGCCCGTCACCCGCAGGCAGTGCCGATGGGTGGCCTCATCGAGGCCGGGCGTCACCGTCCGGCCGGAGAAGAAGGTCTCGACGGGAACGGCCGGGCCACCTCCGTCAGCCCGGCCGCGGCGGCGGAGCCGCCCTGATCCCGGAGCTGATCGATCCTGTCCTGCACGATTCTCACCGCCGACGCGGCCGGGAGGGTCTCGCTCGTACCCAGCAGCCGCGCCAGGGCCTCGGTCGGCGCGGCGTTGCCGTGGATCAGGAGCGGCGACGGCGCGCCCGTGTCGCGGGCCGGCGCCAGTATCCGTCGCAGGCGCACGATCGCGTGCGACGTGAGTTGCGCCACGTCGCCGACGACGAGGTCGGCTCCGGCCGCCGGCGCGGCCTCGTCATAGAGGTCGTGGGTGCTTCACGGCCGGGCCGGATCGACGTCGCGCGCCAGACGCTCGGTGCGGGACAGGTCGTCGGAGACGAACAGCAGCCCGCCCAAGCCGGCTTCCCTGAGTCGGGGTGCGCGACGCCGTGACCGATTGGGGTCGCGGTCGCGATCAGGAGCCGAGCAGGTGCCGGAGGGCTGCGCCCGTTCCCGGATCCCGCAGCGTGAGGTCGTCCAGCGACTGATCCATCCCGCCGATGGCCTGCTCGAACACGTGGCTGAGTTCGGGCAGCCGCTCTCCGCAGCCCTGGATGTGCGGAGCGCGAGCCGAGATCCTCGCCGCGCGCGTGCGCGGCGACGAGATCCGCGCGCAGCCGGCGGACTGGTCCGAGCCGCGGGGCCGGACCGGGAGGACGCGGATCTCCGCCGCGATCACCTCAAGCGGCGCGGACGGTGGCGAGGAAGCGTGCGACTTCGGCGCGGAGATGCTCGGATTGCCGCGACAGCTCCGAGGCCGCCGACAGGACCTGACCGGCCGCGGCCCCCGTCTCCTCCGAGGCCTGCGCCACGCCCGCGATGTTGCCCGTCACCTCGCCGGCGCCGGTCGAGGCCTGCGCCACGTTGCGCACGATCTCCTGGGTCGCCGCACCCTGCTGCTCGACCGCCGCCGCGATCGACGTCGCCACGCCGTCGATCTCCCGGATCCGCCCCGTGATCCCGCCGATCGCCGTCACCGCCTGCGCGGTCACCCCCTGAACCTCGCCGATCTGGCGCGCGATCTCCTCGGTCGCCTTGGCGGTCTGCTCGGCCAGCGCCTTCACCTCGGAGGCCACCACCGCGAAGCCCCGCCCCGCCGCGCCGGCGCGCGCCGCCTCGATCGTGGCGTTGAGCGCCAAGAGGTTGGTCTGGCCGGCGATGCCCGAGATCATCCCGACCATGTCGCCGATCCGCGCCGCGTTCTGGCTGAGCGCCTGGACGAGGTGCGCAGTCTGGTCGGCCTCGCCCACCGCGGCCTGGGCGAGATGGGCCGAGCCCTGCACCTGCCGGCCGATCTCCTGCACCGACGAGCCGAGCTCCTCGGCCGCGGCCGCGACCGTGTTGACGTTGGTGGCGGCCTCTTCCGCTGCGGCGGCCACGGTGGTCGATTGCGCGGCGGTCTCCTGGGCGGTGGCGGTCATCTGCTGGGCGGTGGCCTGGAGCTCGGTGGCCGAGGACGAGACCAGGCCGACGATGCCGCCGACGGCGCGCTCGAAGCCGTCGGCGAGCTCGATCATGGTGCGCTTCCGCTCGGCGGCGGCGGCCGCGTCGGCCAGGCGCTTGACCTCGGCCTCCTCGGCGGCCTTGCGGGCGACCATGGCCTTGATGCCCTCGACCGCCTTGCCGACGGCGCCGATCTCGTCGCCGCGGCCGGCCTCGCGGATCTCCGCGTCGACCTCGCCCCGGGCCATCCGCTGCAGCACGCCGACGAGGCTGCCGAGCGGGCGGGTGATCCCGAAGATCACGATCAGCGCCGAGAGCGCCATCGCGCCGATCAGCCCCGCGACGGTGGCCGAGGCCAGGACCATCTTGGCGGTGCTCGCGGCTTGTTCGGCGCCGTCGCGCGCCTGCCGCAGCTCCGATGTCAGCCGGTCCACCCGGCCCTGGACGAAGTCTCGCACCTTGGCGCGGGCGACGGAACCTTCGGTCAGCAGGATCTTTGCAGCGGCTTCATTGTCGTTCTTGAGGCCGAGGCTGTTGGACCTGTCCATGGCGGCGAAGAACTCCTCCAGGATACCCTGGAGAGCCTGATTGGTGTTCTTCCGCTCAGGGGTGTCGGCGAGCGCGATCAGCGCCTTCGTCGCGTCGAACGCCCCCTTCGCCGCGGCATCGTAGCGGGCCCGGTAGCTGCCCATCTCCTGCTCGCGGGTCTCGAGAATGAGATTGCGCGCGTTGACGGCGGCCTCGTTGACGTTGATCCGGACGGCGAGGATCTTCTCCAAGCGAACGACCTGCAGATCGACGATGTCCCGGGTCTGACGCGACAGATCGTTCAGGTTAGCGTTCGCGTAGAAGATCAAACCAGCGGAGAGCGCCGCCATCAGCAGAAGTGGCAGGAACGATTTCACCAGGACTTTAGTATTGCGCAACATCACGGCCCCCGTCAGTGTCTGATGTGCTAGGTGTCAGTTATCATACTTAAAAAATAGTGAAGACAGGTTTTGACCGACTTATCGTCGTCGCGTAGATTGTCAATATCCGCGTGATGCAACTTGAGAGATCAGTTCTGGTCCGTGGCCGACACAGGGACGTGGACGTTGTCCGCCGCCGGGATTGGAGAGGATCTGCGGCGCGGGTCCCGTCATCAGGGTCGTCCGAGGAGCCCCTTCCGACCTCGGACCGTGACGCGCCCGGCACGCTCGGAGCCGAAGGTCTGCATCCCCGCGGCGCGTCCGCATTTGTCCGCGGCGCGAGGATCGCGCTCAGTGTCCGGTGGGACGATAGGCGGACGATATACGGACGAGGTGTGAAGGGTGCGCGATATGCATAACGCCCCTTTCTGGTTGAGCTATTTCTCTATCGATGTTTCCATAAGTAGAATATCGATCACAGGGTTCTTTTTTCAAGCTCAATCAAGGCAACGGATTGACATGCGAAAATTGATATACAACTCTTACGCTGCGTGTCTTGAGGGGGATTGGCAGGTATGCTACCTGAGGTTGGTACTGGCGGGAGAAATGTTTTTGACGCGGCTTTGAAAAATTCAATAAAGATCGTTTGTGCCTACGTCTCCCGAAATTCGGTCTCGCACACCCAGCTCTGTGAGATTTTGGTTAGTACGTACGAGATGCTTTGCCAGATCAGCGTGGGACCGGCGCCCGCGGTCGCGACGCCCGAAGCCGCGACCGCGCGGGAGATCCGCACGTCCATCCAGGCCGAGGGCCTGATCAGCTTCATCGATGGCAGGTCCTACAAGACGCTCAAGCGTCATCTGACGGCGCACGGCCTGACACCGCAGGATTACCGCGCCAAGTACGGGTTGCCGCGCGACTATCCGATGGTCGCTCCGGGTTACGCCGCCAAGCGCTCGGAGATCGCGCGATTGCTGCAGCTGCGCCATAAGTGAGGATAGGCCTGCGCGACCGCGCGAGGATCGGTCCGCCGGGATGGGTCCGACATCGCGGCGGGCGTCGCCGAACCGGCCGCGACTGCCACCGGCGCCACCGGAGGCCGGCCCCGCCGCGCTGCGCGCGCACGCCCGAGCGTCGCGATCGCGGTCTCCTTCGCGGAGGCGGTCGCGGCCGGCGGCCGCGACGACAAACGAGAAGATATCCTCGAGCCCTGAGCGGCGCTCTCGGGCGAGACGCGCTGACCCCCTCCCTTCGGGCTGTCAGGCGCGTCCGAGCGGGTATCGCGCCTTCTGCTCGGCCGCGAACCGGCTCGCCTCCGCCCGCATCCGGGTCCGGAACCGGTCGGCCTCCTGCCGATCGTCAACGCCCTCGGCGCTGATGAGCCAGCGGGACGTCGCCGCCGCGACGGCTGGGCCGACGCCGACGAGGGTGCCGTCGCGCATGTCCCGCTCCATGGGCGCGCCCCGGCCGCGGGCAACGCCCAGGCCCGCGGCCGCGCTGCCAGTCTTCGAAGAGGCGGATGTTGCGCTGGGCGGAGGCGGGAGCCGCCCGAGACGGAGGGCGCGATCGAGAACTCGGATCCCGGCGAGCTGCGGGGGCCACGCCTCGACCAGGATCGGCCGGAGCGGGCGGCGACGCGGTCAGTCCCGCGGTGTCGGGCCGGCGACGGGCGCCTTCGGCACTGCGAGACGTCCCTCCGCGGCCTTGTTGATGTACTGGCTGGCGATGAAGAGTCCCTTCAGCGGCCGGATGATCGGCACGCAGGCCAGGATGAGCAGCGGGAGCGTCACCGCCGCGTGGACCCAGAGCGGCGGATCGTAGGCCAGTTCCAGCCAAATCCCGAAGGCGGTGACGGGGAACGCCATCGTCATCATGATGAAGAAGGCGGGCCCGTCCGCCGGGTCGGCAAAGCTGTAGTCGAGGCCGCACGCCTCGCAGCGCGGCCGCAGGGTGATGAAGCCGTCGAACAGACGGCCTTCCCCGCAGCGCGGGCAGCGGCAGCGCAGCCCGACCGACATGAGCGATTGATCGGTAGTCCTCTGCATCATCCACGTTCCTGAACAGCGGGCCGGTCCCTGTGCGGACGGGCTTGTGCCTGTCGATTGTATGGCATATTAAACCATACAATAGCGGTGGAAACCGAGCGACCCGGTGAATCGTCCGCCGAGCGCGGAACGGACGCACGGCTGTGCTCGCCGGTCGTACTCTGAATGTATGCATACGCTAGCGCGAGAACAGGGGTCAATGTTGGAATCCTGGAGCCCGACAATCGCCGGCGAGACCGGGCCCAAGTACCTCGCCATCGTCCGGGCGCTGACCGCGGACATCCGTGCCGGCCGGCTCGCGCCGGGAGCGCGCCTGCCGCCGCAGCGCGCGCTGGCGAAGCAGCTGAACGTCGATCTCACGACGGTGACGCGCGCCTTCAACGAGGCGCGCCGAGTGGGATTGATCGACGCGACGGCTGGCCGGGGCAGTTTCGTCCGGGGGCCCCGGTCGCCGGCCGCGGAGGTGCCCCGGCCTGATCCGTCCGGCAGCATCGACTTCAGCATGAACATGCCGCCCCAGCCCGCGGCGGCGCGACTGGCGGAGCGCCTGGAGGCAGGTCTGTCGCGGCTCGCCGGATCGTCCGGCTTCCTCGCCCGAATGCAGTACCAGGACAGTGCCGGGAACCTGGCCGACCGGGCGGCGGCGGCCCACTGGCTCGGTCAACGGCTCGGGACACTCCCGGTGCAGCGCGTCCTCGTGGCGGGCGGTGCCCAGGTCGTGCTCGCCGCCGTGCTCGCCGCCATCCTGAAGCCGGGCGACGCCCTCTGCGTCCCGGCGCTCACCTATCCCGGGCTGCGCACGGCCGCGGAGCGCCGCGGAGTCCGCCTCGTGCCGGTGGCCGGCGACGCGGAAGGGCTCGAGCCGGACGCCTTCCGCGAACGCTGCGAAACCGAGCGTCCGCGGGCTCTGTACCTCGTTCCGACGCTCGACAACCCGACCACCGCGACCCTGCCGGCGGTCCGGCGGCGGCAGATTGCCGAGATTGCCAGAACGCACGGCGTCGCCATCATCGAGGACGACGCGTACGGCGCACTGCCCCTGGACGCTCCGGCTCCCATCGCGTCCCAGGCGAGCGACATCACGTGGCACATCGCGACGCTGTCCAAATGCGCGAGTCCCGGCCTGCGCGTCGCCTACGTCGCGGTCCCGGGAACGAACGAGGCGGTGCGGCTGGCGGCCGAACTGCGCGCCATCAACTTGATGGCCTCGCCTCTCACGGCCGCGCTCGCCTCACACTGGATCGCCGAGGGCGAGCTCGACGCCGTCGTCGCGGCGATCCGGCAGGAGAACGCGCTCAGGCAGGCCGTCGCGCGCGAGACGCTCCAGGGTCTCGACGTCCGGGGGCATCCGTGCGGGCACCATCTGTGGCTCCGGCTTCCCGCTTTCTGGCGTCGCGGCGAGTTCGGCGCCCACGCGCGGCAGCTCGGCGTGTCGGTCATCCCGAGCGACGCCTTCGCGGTCGGGCCTGCTCCGGAAGCCATCCGCGTCTCCCTGGGCGCGGCGCCGGACGCCGAGACGCTCCGATACGGCCTCAGCCTGCTCGCGACGTTGCTGGCGCATCCGCCCGGCGCGATCTCGACCGTTGTCTGAGCCGGCCGAGGCGGCCCGTGCCTCGCGCGTTCGGGCAGTCCGCGCCGCCCGGACGAGCGCTGTCCCTCGATCGTCGGCCGACTCCTGCTGGGGGAGGCGCGCTCCCCGTGGGACGCCCGGCGCGTGCCGATCCGAATCCGCTCACCGCGAAGGGAACGCGATGCTGTGCTGTCTTGGGCAGACGCGATCGCGGATCCTGCGCCGTCCCGCGCGCGCCGTGGCGCTCGCGCTGGCCCTGCTCGCGTCCGCCTGCTCGGACGATGGGCGGGAACGCCGCCGTGCCCTGGGCGAGACGTCGACGTTCGACGACGTCATGCGGGTGGCCGACGCGGAGCGCGGCGGGCGGCTGTTCGGTCAGTGCGCCGCCTGTCACACGATCAGCCCCGGCGCGGGCGATCGGAACGGTCCCGGACTCTACGACGTGCTCGGCAAGCCCGTTGCCAGCAACAGCAGGCGCTACGGCTATACCGGGGCGCTGCGGTCGCTGGGCGGCGTCTGGACCCCGGAGCTTATGGACCTCTGGCTCTCCGCCCCGGCGAAGCTCGCGCCCGGCACCAGCATGAGCTTCCGCGGCCTCCCCGATGCCCTCGATCGGGCGGATATCATCGCCTACCTTCTGACGCAGTCGCCCGGGGACGGTGACGCCGAGCCGCGGCCGGCGCGGCCCTGAGCCGGTCCTGTCGGCGTCGCTCGTCCGCCCGCACAGGTCGGAAGCGGGGCAGTGCTGCCGGTCAGACGAAATGCGCCGGCAGGGCCACGTCCTGCGCGTACTGGATCACAGCCAGTGCGAGACCCGCGATCATCGACCAAGCGACGATGCGGTCGGATCCGGACGCGGTGTTCGTCATCATGCGCGTGACCATCTGCCGTCTCCTCCTCGTCGCGGCCCGAGATCGGCCGCCGTGAGGCGGCGTTATGGTCAAGCTCCTTTGCCGCAGGATTGCGCGAAGTATTTCGTCCCGTGCGGCGGCATGGGCTGACCCGACGATCCCGGCCCGCGCGGGATCGCCGGAACCGGCAGTCTGCGGCCGTCCTTCGCGACGGCGGCAAGCCGACGTCGGTCCGGCAGAGCTCCGGGAGCCTCCCCTCAGAACAGGCCGACGGATTCTTCCGGGAAGCGGATCGCGAAGACCGCGCCTAAGCCCGGCCCGGCGCTCTCGGCCGTGGCGCGGCCGCCGTGCAGCTCGGCGATCCGACGGACGATCGAGAGCCCGAGACCGGTCGAGTTCTCGCCGCCGGTGGGCTTGGCCGACAGGCGCTGGAACCGGCCGAACACGCGGGACGAATCCTCCGGCGACAGGCCGGGCCCGTGATCGGCGACGGCGCAGACCAGCTCCGCGCCCCTCGGGCCCGGCTCACGGCTGACCCGCACCGTGATCGCGCCGCCGGCCGGGCTGTACTTGATGGCGTTGGAGACGAGGTTGTCGAGCGCCTCGCGGAGGCGCTCGGCGTCGCCGCAGAGGAACAGCTCGTCCGGGCCCTCGCAGACCAGGGTCTGGCCCTTGGCGTCGGCCAGCGGCCGGTCGGCCTCGCAGACCTCCTGGGCGAGGCCCGCGAGGTCCACCGGTTCCCGGCGCAGGCTGATGTCGAGGGCGTCGTTCATCGCGTCCGCCATGAGGCTGTCGATCATGGTCGTCAGCCCCTTCGCGCTGGTGCGCACGTGCTGCACCTGCGCCCGCATCTGCTCCCGGTCCCCTTGCATGTCGATCAGGTCGGACAGCATCTCGGCGCGGCCGAGGATCACCGCCAGCGGATTCTTCAGATCGTGCGCGATCGTGCCGAGGATCTCGGTCTTGAGGCTGTTGGCGCGCCGCAGGTCCGAGCGCTGCAGGTCCAGCCGGCGGTTCGCCCGGATCAGCTCCGCGGTCCGCTCGACGACCCGCCGCTCCAGGTCGGCGTTGGTTTGCTGCAGCCGCTCGTAGAGGATGACGTTGTCGAACGCGATCGACAGCCGGCTCGTGAACAGGGCGATGAGCGACCGGTCCGTCTCGGAGAGCTGGCGGTCGGCCTCGATCAGCGCGACGATCTCGCTGCCGCTCGCCGTGTGCAGGTACAGGGTCGACCAATGCTCGCCGAAGCTGTGGCGGCGCTCGGCGAAGGCCCGCTCAACGAGGGGTTGCACCCGCTCCTCCAGCGGCCAGGCCGGCTCGCGCCCGGCATAGTGGCCATAGCAGCCGGACCCGGCCAGGACGCAGAAGCGCTCCTGCGGGGCGGCGGTCTCGCGCAGGACCAGGATCCCCGCGCAGGCGACGTTCAGGAGCGAGGCGACCTGGGTGAGGACACCCTCGGCCAGGCGCTGCATCGATTTGTGGTCGAGGAGCATCGGCGCCGCGTCGATGATGATCTCGAGCCCACGCCGGGTCTCGTCGAGGCGCTTCAGCTGCTGATGGGCGCGCAGGGCCGCGGTGAGGCTGGTGAACAGCTTGTCGGCGGTCAGTTCGGTCTTCGCCTTGTAGTCGTTGATGTCGTAATCGACGATGATCCGCCGCTCCGGTGCCTGGCCGGGCTGGCCGGTCCGCAGGATGATGCGCACGGTCTCCTGCCGGAGTTCGCGCCGGATGTAGTCCACCAGCTCCAGCCCGGCATTGTCGGTCTCCATCACCACGTCGAGCAGCACCACCGCCACGTCGCGGCGCTCGGCGAGCAGCACCCGCGCCTCCGCGGCCGACCGGGCGGTGAGGATCTCCAGGCCCCGCCCGTCGAGGGTGTAGCTCGCCAGCGCGTAACGCGTGCCGTCATGGACCGCCGGATCGTCGTCGATCACGGCGATCACCCAGGCTCCCGCGGTCGGTTGCGCCTCATCGGGATCGTCGGGGATCAACGTGAGGGTATCATCGTCCATGGCTATGACCCGAAATGCTGCTCGCAACCGGACGACTACGCTAGAAATCGTGTTGAAAACTTGTCACGGTAACGTGAGCCGATACGATTCCTGCATTCGTTCCAGAGCGAACCCGGAAAGTGCGCACCGCTGCGATGACCATTCCAGACAGCCCCGCCCCCGGCACCGCCCGCGGCGTCGCGGCGATCCCGTCGATCGCCGTGGTCGACGACGAGGCGGCGACCCGCGAGATGGTCGGGGATTACCTCAAGCTCCACGGGTTCGCGGTGGTCCTGTGCGACGGCGGGCGCGCCCTGCGCGAGCACCTCGCCCACCACAGTCCCGACCTGATCGTGCTCGACCTGAACATGCCCGAGGAGGACGGGCTCTCCATCGTGCGCGACCTCAAGGCCCGCACGGCGATCCCGATCATCATGCTCACCGCCACGGCGAGCGCGATCGACCGCGTGGTCGGGCTGGAGCTCGGGGCCGACGATTACCTGCCCAAACCGTGCGAGTTGCGGGAGCTGGTCGCCCGCGTGCGATCGGTGCTGCGCCGCGTGCAGATGCCGGGCGCCGCGCCGGCCCCGGCTCCCGTGGGCGGACGCCGGATCCGGTTCGGCACCAAGTGGCTGGAACTCGACGCGCTGCGCCTGAGCGACGATGCCGGTCTGGAGCAGGCGCTCACCCGCTCGGAATTCGATCTGCTGAAGGCCTTCGCCGACAACCCGCGGCGCGCGCTCTCGCGCGAGCGCCTGCTCGACCTCGCCGACGCCCGCGACCCGGACGCGTTCGACCGCGCCATCGACGTGCGGATCAACCGCATCCGCAAGAAGGTCGAGCCGGATCCCGGCAATCCGCGCTACATCCGGACCGTGCGGGGTCTCGGATACATATTCCGCCCCGAGGGCGACTGATGTTCCCAGCTCAATGTTGCGTCGTGACGTGACAACGCAACAATTCGTGCTCCGACTTGGGCTGGAAGCAATATCGGCGGTACCGAGCTACCCTATCAGCGTGGCAGGACCGAGGGCCGCGGGTGCCCGGAGGACGGGCCATGCAACACGTGATCGGAACCTCGTCGGCCGCGGCGGTCGGCACGCTCTGCATCCTGGCCTTCGTCGGCTGGACCCCGGTGCCCGGCACCGTGACCGTGGAGGCCCGCGGCGGCGGCCGGGCCGCCGCGGCGGCCCGTGACGGCGTTCCCTGTGCTGGAGCGACCTGGCCCTACCCACCGGGCGCCTGCGCGGGTGCCGGCCCGGCCGCCCGGCGCGTCCGCCTCATCGCGGTCGATGCCGCGCCCGGCCCGCGGTGAGGGGCGGACCCGGCCATGCCGCACTTCAGCGATGATCCCGGCTTCGACGAAGATCCCGACCTGCTTCTCCGGCTGCGCCGCATGCTGCGCGGCGGCGATCCCCGGCCACGGCGTCTGCCGACCTGCGCGGAGCGGTTCGGCGTGCCCACGCCTCACGGCGCACCCACGCCGCGCGATGGCGCGCGTGACGCGCAGGATCCGGTGCTGGCCGGCCCCGCCCCGCGACGGGTCGGATCCCGACCGCGCTGAGACCGCGCGTGGTGGGTGGCTGCGAGGCGGCCTTTGCGAGCACAGCGAAGCGATCCGGCGGCGCCAGACCGACCGGGCGCGCGCAGCCCTGGATCACTCCGCTGCGCTCGTGACGGCGGAGCGGGCGGCATCGACCGAAGGCTGCGAGCGGCGACCGGAAGACTTGGTCGCCCGGGCGCCAGGACCCGTCGGAGCGCCGCCCGATTGCACCGCACTCCGGCCCGGCCTTAAGTTGCTGCCGGACCCCTATGTCGGGACGCGGATGCGGGTTGGACCCAAGATCGCCCTGGTCGGAGGCGTGCCGATCCTCGCCGCCGGCGCGATCGCCATGGCCGGCTGGCTGCTCCTGGCGCAGGAGGAGCGCGCCCGGCGCGGTGCGGTCCTGGTGGCCGACGTCTACCACGACATCGCCACCGCACGCTTGGTCCGCGATCAGTACGCCGCCGCGGACGCGCGGGACCGGTCCGCCTATGCCGAGCGCTTCGCCGGCCTGACGGCGCGGGCCGAGGCCGGTCTCGGCCGGCTCGCCGGCTTCGCCCGCATCGACGAACAGCGCGCGCGGATCGCCTCTGTGGAGCGGGCCCTGGCCCGCTATCGGGGCGAGATGGACGCCTTCGTCCGGCGGACGCGGGAGAATGACGGCCTGATCCGCGAGATGACGCAGCGGGCCGACACCCTGATCGACCTCACCGATCGGGCACGCCTGCGGCAGCAGGCCTCGAACGCGGACCTCGCGCGCTCGATGGCCGAGAAGGTCGAGGCGCTGCGTGTCGCCCGGGGACTCGTCGCCCGCCTCAACGCTCTGAGAGCCCGGAGCGCGGAGGGCGCCGTGGTCGCCGCCCAGACCGCCGCTCAGAATGCCGCCCAGACCGCGGCCCAGGCGGGAGCGCAGGTTGTGGCCGGGAGCGACGCCCCCGCGGGAGCGGCGGGCGCGGAGAGCGAGGGCCCGCGCGCGCAGAGCCTTTTCCGCGCCGCCAGCCGCGATCTCGCGACCGCTCTGCGGGCCGACGGCCGGGATGCCGACGCCGAGTCCCTCGACGGGCTCGCCGCCGAGGCGGCGGCGCAGAAACCGGATCTCCGCGCGAAGCTCGACGGCTGGATCGAGCGCGTTCTGAAGATCGAGACCTCCGGCCAGGAGAGCCTGCACGACGAGGTGGCGCAGCTGCTCGCCTATTCCGTGGAGGCCAACGAGATCGAGCAGGCCACCCAGAACGTCGCGATCGGCACCCTCAAGCTGGGGCCGCGCACCGCCGGCGCCCTCCTGCACCGGGATGCCGCCCTCGCCGAGCGGATGCGCGACGAGGGCGAGCGCCTCGCCCGGAGCGCCGCCTCGCTGCCGATCTCGCCGCTGATCCAGGCCGAAATGATTCAGGCCCTCGACGGCTGGCGCGCGCGCCTGACCACCACCATCGGGGGCCTGCGGCAGCAGAACGCCATGATCGTCGCGATGGACGGGCTCGCCGCGACGATGATCGACAGCGCCAAGGCGCTCAACGACGCCTTCGTGGAGGATGCCGACCGGTTCGGCATCTTCATCCAGCGGATCCTGCTCGCCGGCGCGGCCGGCCTCCTGCTGTTCGGCGCCCTGGTGGTGATCTTCGTCGCCCGCTCGATCCTGGTGCCGCTGCGCGCGCTCCAGGGCGATATGGTCATGCTGACCGGGAACCCGGCGGGGGCGGCCGTGCGGGGCACGGCACGCCGGGACGAGCTCGGCGACATCGCCCGCGCCACCGCGGTCTTCGTGTCCGAGATCACCCGCCGGGAAGGCGCGCTGCGCCGGGCGAAGGATCAGGCGGACGTCGCCCTGGTCGAGCTGCGCCGGACTCAGGACGACCTCGTCCGGGCCGAGAAGCTCGCCTCCCTCGGGCAGCTCGTGGCCGGAGTCGCCCACGAGATCAACACGCCGCTCGGCATCGCGCTGACCACCGGGACGCTCATGAGCGACGAGGCGCGGACCTTCCGGACGGGACTGTCCGCCGGCACGCTATCGCGCTCCCGGCTGACTCACTTCGTCGACCGGGTCGAGGAGGGCGCCACCCTGCTCTGCGCCAACCTCACCCGGGCCGCCGACCTCGTCCAGGGCTTCAAGCAGGTCGCGGTCGACCGGGTCAGCGACGAGAGCCGCAGCGTCGCGCTGGCGACCTGGCTCGACGACCTGCTGACGAGCCTGCGGCCGATGCTGCGCAAGGGCGGCCACGTCGTGGAGCGCGCCTGCCCGGCGGACCTCGTCATCGTCACCAATCCCGGGGTGCTGGCGCAGATCGTGACCAACCTCGTCGCCAACGCGGTCGTGCACGGGTTCCGGGCGGGCGAGCCGGGACGGATCACCGTGGACGTGTCGGAACGGGAGGGGGGCCTCGTGCGGATGGAGGTTCGCGATACCGGTCAGGGCATCCCGCCGGAGCACCTCGAGCGCATCTTCGACCCGTTCTTCACGACGGCCCGGAGCGCCGGCAGCACGGGACTCGGCATGCACATCGTCCACAATCTCGTGACCGCCAAGCTCGGCGGCCGCATCGCGGTCAGCAGCGAGCGCGGTCAGGGGACCGTCGTGCAGGTCGATTTTCCCGCAGAGGGCGCGGGAGCGGCCGCGCGGCCGCGGACCAGCGCGATCGGCACGCCGTGAGGCCGGCCGCGGCATGCCGGGCCGGGCTCCTCGCCCTGGCGGCCGGCCTGGCTTCCGGCCCGCTTTTCGACCCCGGCCCGGCGGCGGCGCGCACCTTCGTGTTCTGCTCGGAGGGCAGCCCCGAATCCTTCGATCCCGCCCGCGCCACGACCACCACCACGATGAACGCCGCGTGGCAGGTCTACAACACGCTGGTGGAGTTCGCGCCCGGCACGACGACGATCCGCCCGGCCCTCGCCGAATCCTGGACGATCTCGGAGGACGGCCGGACCTACGTCTTCGCCCTGCGGGACGGCGTCCGCTTCCACGCCAACGCGCGCTTCACCCCCACGCGGCCCCTGAACGCCGACGACGTGGTGTTCTCCTTCGCCCGGCAGCGGCGCTCCGGACCCGACGGCGCCGCGCCGGGCTTCCCCTACTTCCACGACCTCGGCCTCGCCGACCTGATCGAGGCCGTCGACGCCCCGGATCCGCGCCACGTCCGGTTCCGGCTGCGCGAGGCCGACACCACCTTCCTCGCCAACATCGCCCAGGCCTTCGGCGCGATCCTGTCGGCCGAGTACGCGGCGACCCTCGCGGCCGGCAACGCGTCGGACGAGATCGCGCGGGCGCCGATCGGGACCGGCCCGTTCGTGTTCGAGGGGTACCGGCCGGATCAGGTCCTGCGCTACCGCGCCTTCCCGGAATACTGGCGCCGCGCCGCGGACGACGGCGAACCGGGCGAGCGCCCCGACGGCCTCGTCTTCGCGATCACGCCGAACGCGGCGGTCCGGCTGACCAAGCTGCGGGCCGGCGAGTGCCACGCGATGGCGTTTCCGGCGACCGGCGATCTCGACGCGATCCGGGCGGAGCCGGGCCTGACGCTGCTCGCGCTCGCCGAGCTGAACGTCGCCTACCTCGCCCTCAACACGACCCGCTCACCCTTCGGAGACGTCCGGGTGCGGCGCGCGGTCAACCTCGCCATCGACCGGCGGGCGATCGTGGCGGGGGTCTACGGCGATGCCGGGATCCTGGCTCAGGGGCCGCTGCCGCCGGGGATCTGGGCCTATGACGCCGACCTGCCGGACACCCCCTTCGACCGCGGCGAGGCGCTGCGCCTGCTGGCCGAGGCCGGGCTCGCCGAGGGCTTCGACGTCGAGCTGTGGTATCCGCCGGTCAGCCGGCCCTACAATCCGAACGGTCGGCGCGTCGCCGACATGATCCAGGCCGACCTCGCGCAGGTCGGCATCCGCGCGCGCCCGGTGACGCGTCCCTGGAACGCGTACCGCGCCGCCCTGTACGGCGGAGAGCCCGCGCTGATGCTCTACGGCTGGACGAGCGACAACGGCGACCCGGACAACTTCCTGAGCGTCCTGCTCGGCTGCAAGGCCGCCCAGACCGGCGGCGCCAACCTCGCCCGCTGGTGCGACCCGGCCTACGACCGGCTGGTCGAGGCCGCCCGCCGCACCGGCGACCGGGCGGCGCGGCAGGCGCTGTACCGTCAGGCCCAGGCCATCGTCCGGCACGCGATGCCCTGGGTGCCCCTGGCCCACACCAAGGTGCATCTGGCGCTCCGCAACGACGTGCGCGGCCTGACGATGGATCCCCTCGGCCGCCACCTCTTCGAGACGGTGCGGTTCCGCGCCGCCCGGTGACGACGGCGGCGCGGGCCGACCTATCCGCCACGCTCACTTCTTGGTCCGCTGCTGGAAGACCCGCAGCACTTGGTTGCCCTGCGCCACGGCGTCGTCGAGGGCCTGCTGCGGCGACTTCGCACCGTTGAGCGCCGCCTCCAGCTCCTCGGCCCAGAGGTCGCGGATCTGCAGCATGTTGCCCAGGCGCAGGCCGGCGGTGTTGCGCGTCGGCGGGCGCCGGGTCAGCTCCTGCACGGCGACGTGGAGCTGCGGGTGCCGCTCGAAGAAGCCCTCCGCCACCGCGTCGGCGTAGGCGGCGCGCGTCGTGGGGATGTAGCCGGTGTTCCGGTACAGCGCGGCCTGCTGCCGTCCCTCCATCAGGAACGCCAGGAACCGGGCGACGCCGCGGTACTCGTCCGGCGTCTTGCCCTGCATCGCGTAGAGCGAGCCGCCGCCGAGGATCGCGTTCTGCGGCTCCGCGACGACGTCGGGATAGAAGGGCATCGGCACGACCGTCCAGTCGAACCGGGCCGCGGTGGAGACCTTGCCGTACAGGCTCGACGAGGTGAGGAAGATCGCGCAGTCGCCCGAGACGAACCGACTCTCGCCGCGATTGACGCGGTCGTTGTACTCGAACACGCCCGCGCGCTTCAGGTCGACGAGGTTCTGCAGGTGACGGACTTGGAGCGGGCCGTTGAAGACGAGCTCGGCGTCGTAGCCGTCCAGGCCGTTGGAGCGGGTCGCGAGCGGCCGGTCGTGCCAGACGGACAGCTGCTCGATATGCACCCAGGTCGGCCAAGCCGACGACAGGGCGCACCGCTTGCTGTCCGCCGCCTTGAGCCGCCGCGCGGCCTCGAAGACCTCCGGCCAGGTGGCCGGGGGTTTCTTGGCGTCGAGGCCCGCCAGACGGAACCGGTCGCGGTTGATCCACATGACCGTCGACGAGACGTTGAAGGGCAGGGACAGCATCCCGCCCTCGGCATCCAGGTAGTTGGTGGCGACGACCGGCAGGAAATCCTCCGGCGCCACCGAGAGCCCCGCCTCCCGCATCACGGTGGCGACGGGCCTGACGGCGCCGATCGCGGCCGCCATGGTGCCGTTCCCGACCTCGAAAACCTGCAGCAGGTGCGGCGCCGCGCCGGTACGGTAGGCCGTGATGCCGCTGCTGATCGTCTCGGCGTAGGAGCCCTTGTAGACCGGCACGACCCGGTAGTCGGGCTGCGAGGCGTTGAACGTCTCGGCGATGCGGGTCACCAGCTCGCCGTTCGGCCCATCGAGGGCGTGCCAGAACTGGAGTTCGGTGAGGGCTTCGGCGGGCAGCGGGCGCAGCGCGAGGAGCAGGCCGGCGAGCGCGCCGGACATCAGCGGCCTCAGGCGGCCGTCCCCGCGCCGCGCCGGTTGCCGCGCTCCGCTCATGCCAGCCGCTCCGGAAGCCACAGCCGCAGCACCGTGCCGGCGCCCGCGCTGCTCTGCAGTTCGACCCGCCCCTGGAGGCGGTTGACCACGAGGTTGTGGACGATGTGCAGGCCGAGGCCCGTCCCGCCGCGGGCACGTGCCGTGGTGAAGAACGGGTCGAACACGCGGCCGAGGTCGGCGCCGTCGATGCCGCGCCCGTCATCGGCGATCGAGAGGCCGATGCCGTCCCCGGACCGGATCCCCGTGATGGTGATGCGGCCACCCTCCCGCTCCTGAAAGCCGTGCTCGATCGCGTTCTTGACAGCGTTCGACACGACCTGCGCCAGGATGCCCGGCAGCGTGTCGACGACGAGATCGGGCGGGCATTCGACCACGAAGACGTGCCGGCCCGGTCGCGCCAGGGCGCGCAGGCTCTTCAGCAACTCGTCGATCCAGTCCGCGAGGTTCAGCGCGCGGCGGTCCTCGATGGCCTGATCGGCCGCCACCTGCTTGAAACTGTAGAGGAGGTCGGCCGCGCGCATCAGGTTGCTGGTCAGGAGCTGAGCGCCCTCCCGCATCCGCCCGGCATACTGGGTCAGCCGCGAGCGGGAGAGCTGGTTCTCGCCCACCAGCCGCTCGAACGCGGCCGAGTCGGACTGGACCTGCGTCGCCGTGGTCAGGGCGATGCCGAGCGGGGTGCTGATCTCGTGCGAGACGCCCGCCACGAGCTGGCCGAGCGACGCGAGCCGCTCCGCGCGGATCAGGTCCTCCTGGGCCTGCCGCAGAGTGGTGAGCGCGTCGTCGGCCCGCTGCGAGGCGTTGCGCCGGTCCGCCTCGCGACGGCGGATCTGCTCCAGGAACGCGTTCGTCGCCCTGGCGATGTCGCCGAGTTCGTCGCGCCGCGTGAGCAGGTGGCCGTCGCGGCCGATATCCTCTGGGGCGGGCGCGGCGGCGGCCGTGACGATGCTGTGCTGCAGGGCGTGCAGCGGCCGGGTGATCGAGCGCGCCACCGCGGCGGCGGCGCCGATCCCGAGGCACAGGGCGCCCACTGCCCCGACGACCAGGAGCTGCCGGATCACGCTGCCGAACTGGTCGGCATCGTCGATGAAGGCCCGGCTCAGGGTCTGCGCGTTGGCGCTCATCGTGGCGGCGCGGCTGTCCATGTCGGCGATGGTGTCGTTCTGCTCGCCGATCTTCTCGATCGTCGCGGCGAGCTGCGCGCGCCAGCCGTCGATCGCCTCCGCCATCTCGTCCCGGATGCTCACCGGGATGAGCAGCGTCCGGGACGTGCCCGACAGCTCCGCGCCCGCCTCCAGCACCCGCGACGCCTCCGCGGTGTCCCGGCGCGCGAGCGCCGCATCGGTCCGCCGGGCGAGGCGCAGGGCCGTGAGGGCGATGTCCTGGGCGGAGAGTTCGGCCTCGTTCGAGAGGACCGAGTGACGGATCAGGAGCGCGACCTCCTCGTACAGCCGGTTCTGGCGGGCGACGCTCACTTGGACGAGCTGGTCGCACCACTCGACCAGGACGCGGCCGGCCTGGGTGGCGCGGGTCAATTCGAAGCCCTCGGACAGGACCCGGTTGAGGTCGTCCTCGGTCCGGCTCCGGTCGCGATACGCCTTCAGGAGCTCCGTCGCCCGGTCCGCCGCCCCCGCCTCGCCGTCGACCCGCAGGACGCGGCGCAGCCGGTCGCCCACGGCGTCGAGCTGGCGCAGGTCGGCGGCGAGTTCGTCGAACTCGATCGGGAAGACCGGGCGGCCGATGCGCGCCCGGTTCAGCTCCGCGGTGCTGATCGCCTCGCGCAGCTCCCGGAGGGCGGTGACGACGCCCTGATTCCGCTCCAGCTCGGCATCCTTGACGGCCAGGACGGCGATCAACTGGGCATTGTCCTGCTGCTGGCGCCGGCGCGCGACGTCGGTCAGCGCGACCAGGGCGTCCGCCCGCCGGGCCATGTCGGCGATCGTGGCGGTCGCCGTGCGCTCGGAGAGCAGGAGCGAGCGCATCCGCGTCACCTGCGAGTTCAGATCGCCCGTGACGGTCGCCACGAGCGCGGACTGGCCGCGCGTGCGCGCGAGACCCTCGAGACGTTCGAGCTGCCCGGCCGCGGTGGCGGCCCGCTCGTCGAAGCGGCGCTCGGCCTCGTCCCGCCGCGCGGTGCCGCCGCTGACGGCGTCCGCCCGCGCCCGGTTCATCGACGTGAGCGTCTGCGCCGTCTCCGTCGCCACCACGGCGCCGGTCCGGGCGCGCTCGGCCTCGTAGAGCAGGATCCAGGCGCCCAGCGCGATGGCGGCCGCGACGAGGATCGGGATCGCGCCGACCACGAGGACGCGGCGCGCGATCCCGGACCGCCCGAACCCGCGGGTCATCGCGCCTCGCACCGTGTCCCGCGCCCCGTCACCCGTGCGGCCTCCCGATCGGTCGCCGATTCCGCGACGACACATTCCGTTATTCTGCCATCGGCGCGATGACTTCCCGAGAGCGCTGAAGCAACACGGGACGCAATATTCCCGCAGCACGGCTTCCGTAGATACCGCCTCGCACAACGGTCCTCGAAGACCGAACGAGGGGAAACACCATGCTCGACGTCATCGCCCGCCTCCTGCTCTCGGCCGGGATCATGGTCGGTACGACCTACCTGCCCGCGCTCTCGCGGGCCGTCAGCGGGCAGCCGGCCGGCACCCGGGTCGCCACCGCCCCCGCGCCTGCCTGCCCGGCGAAGCCCGCGACGGCCGGGATCCGCGCCCTGGCCTGCCTGGGCTGACCGGCATGGAGACGCTGCCTCTGGTCCTGCTCGTGGGCGGGAATGTTCTGCTCGCCATCCTGATCCCGCTCCTCGTCTGACAGCGCCGCGATCGTGATCTGCGAGCCGCCCGGGAAGCCGGTCGATCAGCACCGGCCCCGAACCGCCGCTGCGGTCGGAAGTTGCCCGACGGTGAGGCCTCGATTAGCCGGACCCCGCGGCCGGCTCGGGCCGCGCCCCGTGTCACGATCCGCCGCCGCCCATGCCCGAGTCTCCACGCCTCGCCCGGGACCGATCCCGCACCGCGGCCCTCGCTCTGGCGATGCTGATCGGCGCCGGCGATACCCGCCCGGGCTGGTCCCTCGACCTGCCGGACGGCCCGCGGCCCGCGCGGCCGTCCCGGCCGGTGGCGCCGGAGCTGGCCGCGGCCCTCGCGGCCTACAGGACCTACGTCGTGGCCCAGGCCGACGCCTTCGTGCGCGAGACCGCGCGCTTCGTCGCGGCGATCCAGGCCGGGCAACTCGCGGAGGCGCGCCGGCTCTACGCCCCGGCGCGCGCGCCCTACGAGCGCATCGAGCCGGTGGCGGCGCTGTTTCCCGAACTGATCAAGCGGCTCGACGTGCGCAGCGACGAGTTCGAGCTGCGCGAGCGCGATCCCGCCTTCGTCGGGTTCCATCGCCTGGAGATGGTCTTGTTCACCCTGAGCACGACGGAGGGGCTGGGCGAGATCGCGGAGCGGCTCGCCGCCGAGACCGTGACCCTGCGCGACCGCATCGCGGCGCTCGCTATCCCGCCCGCCAAGGCGGTCGGGGCGGCCTCGGCCCTGATCGAGGGTATCGCCGCCACCAAGATCAGCGGCGAGGAGGAGCGCTACAGCCGCACCGACCTGTGGGACTTCCAGGCCAACATCGAGGGCTCGAAGGTCGTGTTCACGCTCCTGCGCCCGCTCCTATCGGACCGCGACTTCGTGGCCCGGGTCGAGCGCAGCTACAAGCGGGTCGAGGACCTGCTCGCCCGCTACCGCAGCCCGGACGGCGGTTTCCAGAGCTACGACAACCTGACGGCCCGGGATCGCAACGCCCTGAAGGGTCCCATCACCCTTCTGGCTGAAGATCTGTCGACGCTGCGTGGCCGGCTCGGTCTAGACTGATATCATTGCCGAGGTGTCACCCTGTGGCCTTCCTTATAGGCTACAGTGCGGTAGCACGACCAGATTTTGCCGAGCGACAATGCGGTTCCCTTCACCGGTCACCACCCGCCGCCGGTTCCTCGGCGGCTTCGGCGCCGCCGCGCTCCTCGGGCCCGCCCGGGCCGAGGACGCGACGCCGACCACCGCCACCGAGGGCACGCTCGTCGCCCAGCCCTTCTACGGGCCTCATCAGGCCGGGATCGTCACCCCGCAGCCGGCCGCCGCCCTCTACGTCGCCTTCGACGTGCTGGCCGAGCGGCGCGGCGAGCTGCCCCACCTGTTCCGGACGCTCACCGAGCGCCTCGCCTTCCTGACGCGGGGCGGCGCCGTGCCCGATCTCCACCTCCAACTGCCGCCGCGCGATTCCGGCATCCTCGGGCCGACGGTCCTGCCGGACAATCTCACCGCCACGGTCTCGGTCGGCGCGAGCCTGTTCGACTACCGGTTCGGCCTGGCCCGCGCCCGCCCGCGCCATCTCGGACCCATGGAACGCTTCCCCAACGACGCCCTCGACCCGGCCCAGTGCCACGGCGACCTGTTGATCCAGTTCTGCTCGAACACCGCCGAGACCAACATCCACGCCCTGCGCGACGTCATCAAGGCGACGCCCGGCCTCCTCACGCCGCGCTGGAAGATCGAGGGTTTCCTCCCGCCCCACGTGGTGAAGACCATGGGGGCCGACACCGTGCGGAACATGCTCGGCTTCAAGGACGGCACCGCCAACCTCGACGTGCGGGATCCCCGGCTGATGGACCGCTACGTCTGGGTCGGGGCGGGACAGGACGAGCCGGCCTGGACGGCGGGCGGAAGCTACCAGGTGGTGCGGATCATCCGCACCCTCGTCGAGCGCTGGGACCGCACGCCGCTCGGCGAGCAGGAGGCCATCATCGGCCGGCACAAGGGCAGCGGCGCGCCGCTCAGGCAGGGACACGAGCGCGAGGTTCCCGACTACGCCGCCGACCCGGACGGCGAGGCCATCTCGCTCGCCGCCCACATCCGTCTGGCCAATCCGCGCCTGCCGGGCACCGAGGGCAGCCTGATCCTGCGCCGCAGCTACAACTATTCCCGCGGGCTGACCGCCGCCGGCCAGCTCGACATGGGCCTGCTGTTCGTCTGCTACCAAGCTGATCTCTCGGCCGGCTTCATCACGGTGCAGAACCGTCTGTCCGGCGAGGGCCTCGAAGAGTACATCCGCCCGACCGGCGGCGGCTACTTCTTCGCTCTTCCCGGCGTTCCGGGGCCCGAAGCCTTTCTCGGGGAAGGCCTGCTGGCCGCGGTCTAGACATCGCCGTACCAGGTACCGGTTTCCGGATGCGACGGAGCGGCCGCCGGATGTCGGGTCCGATCCGTTGCGTCGGATCATTGCGCGACGGCCGGCTCCATCCATCCTGACCGGACGGACGGGACGGCGGGACGAGCCGGGCGATGCGCCCCGCCGTCGCGGGGAGCCGACATGCTGGTCGATACCGGGGCGTGCGAGGGGATCGCGCACCTCTGCCGCGACGGGCGCGCGGTCCCGTGAGGGCCTGTGGCATCGACCGGGATGGCCTGCCTCCCGAACCGTCCCAATCCGATCGGACCGCGCGCCCGTCAGTCGGCGAGGTGCCGCAGGGCGGCGGCGTTGCGCAGGATGACGGTCCGGCGGTTCGGAGGCAGCTCGATCAGCCCCGCCCGCTCGAGCTGGGTGACGGCGCGGGAGACGCTCTCGATCGTCAGGCCCAGATGGTCGGCCATGTCGTTGCGCGACATGGGCAGGCAGACCGCCCCGCCAGCGTCCGCCGTCCGCTCCGAAAGGGCGAGCAGGAAGCTCGCGATCCGTTCCCGAGCGGATTGGCGGCCGAGCAGCATCATGTGCTCCTGCGCCCGCTCCAGGTCGCGCATCATCGCGGCCACGACCTCGCGGGCGAGGTTGCCGTCGTCGCCCGTCAACGCCCGCGGCTCGCGGCGATGGACGACGAGCCGCGTCTCGGTGACGGCGTCGGCGCCGAACCGGTGTTCCTCACCGCATTCCAGACCGAAGATGTCGCCCGGCAGGTAGAAGGCGCCGATCTGCCGCCGACCGTCCGACAGCAGCTTGTAGGTGCGCACCACCCCGACGACGATCTTGTAGAAGGACATCGCCCGGTCGCCCTCGGCGTAGATCTCCTCGTTGGCCGCGAGGGTCCTGCGCGTCACGGTCCGCGCGTCGGACGCGAGCGACGCGGGGAGGGCTGCCGGCGCGCCGCGTCCGAAGACGGGGGCGAGGCCGGCGGCGGCGAGGGCGGTCTGCATGGGAGCCTCCGGGAGCGGAACGTGGCTCTTGGCTACGCCCTTCCCCGGCGCGGCGACATTCGGGGGCTTCTCTTAAGGGGTTTTACGGAGGCCGATCCGGTCGTCGGGGTGGAGGGCCAGGGCCTCGTGGATCCCCTCCAGGAGCGAGCCGTCCTCGAAAGGCTTCTCGACCACGCGTCTGAAGCCGGCATCCGCCGCGAGGCGGCCCAGGTCGCCCGACAGGCGGCCGGTGATCAGGATCGCCGGCAGAGCGACGTTGCGCGCGCGCAGCCGGGCCACGAGTTCGAGCCCGTCCATGTCGGGCATCCGGTAATCGACCAGGAGACAACCGTCCGTCGGCAAGGCGACGTCGCGCAGAAGCTGCGCGGCGCCCGCGTACAGGCGGACCTGCAATCCTTCGAGCTCCAGGACGAATTTCAGGGAGTCGCGGACGGCCTCGTCGTCGTCGACGACGAGGACCGGCCCCGTGAGCTTCGGCATTGCGGTGCCCGATCCTTCGTTGGGCCGGCGTAGGCCCGCCTCGGGCCGGGCGCCTTGATCTGCCTCAAGCAGGTCCCCCGCGTGTCGCGTGGCCCGCGAACGCGGTTCCCGCTTCGCGCCCGACGCTGCCCCGACACGGTGCCCCGGAGGTCCGGAAGACTGGCCGGACACATGCCGGGTCGCCGCCGCGCTCAGTCGCCGTCCGCCTGTCCCGCGATCAGAGCCATGCGGACGAGCTCGGAGAGGCTGCCTGCCTGAAGTTTGGACATGACGTTCGCGCGGTAGATCTCCACCGTCCGCGGGCTGATGCCGAGGTCGAGGCCGATGACCTTGTTGGCCTTGCCGGCGACCAAGCCTTCCAGCACCTGCCGCTCGCGCTCGGTCAGCTCGGCCAGGCGCGCCCGCACCGCGTCGCGCTCGGACGCGCGCTTGCTGGTCCGGTCCGCCCGCGCCAGGGCCGAGCGGATGCTGGCGAGGAGCACCTCGTCGTCGAACGGCTTCTCGATGAAGTCGACCGCGCCGGCCTTCATGGCCTCGACCGCGAGGGCGACGTCCGCGTGGCCCGTCATGACGATGACCGGCGGCAGGCCGCCCCGTTGGCGTAGACGGTGCAGGAGCTCGACGCCGTCGATGCCGGGCATCCGCACGTCGGTGACGACGCACCCGACGCGCTCGGTCTCCGCGGCCAGGAAGGCGGTCGCGGAGTCGTGGACGCGGACGGCGAGCCCGTCGGTCGCCAGCAGGAAGGCCAGCGCCTGGCGCACCGCGAGATCGTCGTCCACGATGTGCACGGGCGCGTCACTCGACATGAGCCATCTCCTCGCGGTCGAGGGTGCGCAGGGTGAAGCGGAAGGTGGTCCCGCCGTCCGGGCCGGGGCCGGCCTGGATCTTGCCGCCGTGGGCCTCGACGATGGTCCGGCAGATGGACAGGCCGACGCCCATGCCGTTCGCCTTCGTGGTCACGAAGGGCTGGAAGAGCTGCTCGGCGATCTCTGGGGCGATGCCGGGTCCGGTATCCGACACGCGCACCTCGACCAGGCCCTCGGCGGGGAGCGCCCGCGTGGCGACGGTCAGGTCGCGCCGGGCGACATCCTGCATGGCCTCGATCGCGTTGCGGATCAGGTTGAGCAGGACCTGCTGCACCTGGATCCGGACCGCCATCACGAGGGGCGCGTCCGGGTCGAGGTCGAAGCGGACGCGCACGCCCTTCTCCTTGGCGCCGACGAGGGCGAGGGCGCTCGCTTCCTCGATCAGCTTGGGCAAGCCCTCGATGTGCCGCTCGCTCTCGCCGCGCGACACGAAATCCCGCAGGTGCCGGATCACCTGCCCGGCTCGCAGGGCCTGGTCGGCAGCCTGGTTCACCGCGTCGGCGAGCAGGGGCACCTCGGGACCTTCCATGCGCCCGAGGAGGCGGCGGCAGCCTTTCAGGTAGCTCGCGATCGCCGTCAGCGGCTGGTTGATCTCGTGGGCCAGGGTCGATGCCATCTCGCCGAGGGCGGTGAAGCGCGACATGTGCACCAGCTCGGACTGCAGCTCCTGCAGGCGGGTCTCGGTCTGGTTCCGCTCGGTGAGGTCGCGGATGAAGCCGGTGAAGTAGCGCTCGCCGCCCGAGCGCATCTCGCCGACCGACAATTCCATCGGGAAGGTCGAGCCGTCCTTGCGCTGCCCGACCACGACTCGGCCGATGCCGATGATCCGGCGCTCACCCGTCACGAGGTAGCGGGACATGTAGGCGTCGTGCTGGCTGCGGTACGGTTCCGGCATCAGCAGGCTGACGTTCCGGCCGACCACCTCGTCCGAGCCGTAGCCGAACTGGCGCACGGCGGCCGCGCTGAACGATTTGATCTGCGCCTGCTCGTCGATGACGATCATCGCATCGGGCACCGTGTCGAGGATCGAGCGCAGGTGGGCCTCGCGCGCCCGCAACTCCTCGTCGGCCTGCTTCTGCTCGTGGATGCTGAAAACCACGCCGCGGTGCCGGCACGGCCGACCGTCGGCACCGACCTGCACGCGCCCGCGCGAGCGCAGCCAGTGAACGCGTCCGTCGGGATGCACGGTGCGGAAGTCGATCTCGTAGCTCCCGCCGTCCGTCAGCGCCCGCCCGATCGCCGCCGCCCTGGCGGCGCGATCGTCCGGATGCACGAAGGCCTGCGTCTCGGCAAAGGTCGTGAGACGCTCCGGCGGCACACCGAACAGGCGGATGCAGGACGGGAGGATCGTGACGCGCCCGGTCGGGATGTCGAGGGCCCAGCCGCAGATGCCGGCTTCGTCGAGCGTCAGCCGCAGGCCGTCCGCGTCGAACGGGTCGCCGTTGCCCGCGGCGGGCACGTATGGGGGTTCAGGCGTCGTCATGTCGGCCGCGCAGGGGGACGGCACCGTCATCCGTCCAGGTCGTCGGCGCCCGTCTTACACCGCCGGTTGCATCGGAAAACAGCCGGCGCGCGGGGATGTCCTCGGTCCGGCCTCATCACCGCGCGCGGCGCTGCCGGCTAGGCCGCGCGGCTGTGCATCGCGGCAGAGGTGCCGAGATGCGCGTCGAAGGCGGCGGCGACGCTTCTCACGAAGGCCCTCGCGTCGTCGGGGACGTGGAGGGTGGCGCCTTCCCGGCGGACCAGCCCGTCGGCCAGGAGCCGCGGCAGGCGAGGCAGCGCGGCGAGGAGCGCGTCCGGATCGCGCCGATGCGCGCGGCACACGGCACCGACATCGACTCGGAACTCGCACATGACCCGCTCGATCAGGTCGGCCCGGAGCCGATCGTCCGGCGTGAGGGCGTAGCCCTTCAGCGTCGCGAGCGCCCCTCCGGCGACCCGGTCCGCGTAGCCGCGCAGCGCCGGGTCGTTCTGGACGTAGCCCTGCGGCAGCCGCCCGATCGCCGATGCCCCGAAGCCGATCAGCAGGTCGCCCGGATCCGTCGTGTAGCCCTGGAAATTCCGGCGGACCGCACGTCCCGCCCGCGCCAGCGCATCCCCCGGCAGCGCGAAGTGGTCGAGCCCGATCCGCGCGTAGCCGGCCTCACCGAGCAGGGCGGCGATGGCCTCGGCTTGGGCCTGCCGGACGCGGCCATCCGGCAACGTCGCGTCCTCGATGTGGCGCTGATGCTTCTTGAACGTCGGGACGTGGGCGTAGCCGAACACGGCCAGGCGATCGGGCCGCAACCGCAGGGATTGCCGGACCGTCTCGACGCAGGACGCCACCGACTGATGCGGGAGGCCGTAGATCAGATCGAGATTGATCCCGTCGACGCCCGCGGCCCGGAGACCCGCGACGGCCGCCGCGGTCTCCGCGAAGCTCTGGCGGCGCCGGATCGCGTCCTGGACCACCGGGTCGAAGCTCTGGACACCGAGGCTGGCCCGCGAGACGCCCGCGGCGCCGAGCGCCCGCGTCATCGCAGGGGTCAGGGTGCGCGGATCGATCTCGACGGCGATCTCGGCGTCCGAGGCGACGGGGAAATGGTCGCGGAGGAGCGCGACGAGCTCGCGGAAGGCGTCCGGCGTCACGATGGTGGGCGTACCGCCCCCGAAATGCACGTGGCGGACGCGCGGAGCCCGGTCGAGGTGGCGCGCGACGAGCACCGTCTCGGCCCGCAGGGTGGCGAGGTAGGCGGCGATGGGCGCGTCGTGCTGGGTGATGGTCGTGTAGCACCCGCAGTACCAGCACATCGACCGGCAGAAGGGGACGTGCAGGTAGAGCGACGCGGTCGCGTCTGCGGGGATCCCGCGCAGCCAGTCCCCGTAAGTTCCGGCATCGACCGCGTCGGTGAAATGGGGACTCGCCGGGTAGCTCGTGTAGCGAGGCAACCGCTCCGCGCCGTAGTGCGTCCGCAAGACCTCGCGCATGCGCGTTTCCTCATCGTCCGCGCCGGGACCCGCACCGGCCCGCGCTGTCGAAGCAGCCGTATCGTCTGGCTGCCTGCGCGACCTTGATCTGACGCAATCGCCCTGACGGCAGGACGTGCGGTGGCGCGCGCCTCCGGGTTGGCAGACTGAACCGCTCCGGATGCCGCGGCCGCGTGACGTCGGCCGTCGTGCAGGACGCGGGACTCCGCGCCTCGGCGATTTTCGCCAGCGCGGTCGCCATCGGGCGCCGGCCGGAGAGGGCGATCCGGTGAGGGCCTCTGGCTGTCCGCTTCAGCGGAGTCCTACCGAGGGACCACGGTTGCGCATCTGATTAGGGACATCAGGCCGAGGGTCTGACGTTCTCCTGTCCTGTGCCGAACAAGGCCCGTCATCGCGTCGACAGGGCGTCCCGCTTCGGCGCGGTGACCTGCCGGAGCAGGCGTCCGAGCTGCTCGGCCGAGTACGGCTTGTGCAGGACGGAGAACCCGTGCGTGCCGTCCTGTGCGAGGACGTGGCTGTAGCCCGAGGCCAGGAGCACCGGCAGTCGCGGCATCCGGCGCCTGAGCTCCTGCGCGAGGGCCAACCCGCCCATCCCCGGCATCACCACGTCCGAGAACACGACGTCGAAATCCGCCCCCTCGGATCCGAGCCGGTCCAGAGCCTCCTCGGCATTCGCCGCCCAGCTGGTCTCGTAACCGAGATCCTCCAGGATCTGCGTGGCGAAGGTGCCGACCTCGACATTGTCCTCGACCACGAGAACGCGCTGTCCGGAACCGATGGGAGAGGCCGGCTCCGCGGCGGCGACGGCCACGTGCGGCAGGGTCTCGGCCGCGACTTCGGGCAGGTAGAGCGTGAAGGTCGTCCCCGCGCCGAGCACGCTCTCGACCGCGACATCGCCGCCCGATTGCTTCGCGAAGCCGAACACCTGGCTCAGGCCCAGGCCCGTCCCCTTGCCGACCTCCTTGGTGGTGAAGAAGGGCTCGAAGATCCGGTCCAGCACCTCCGGGGCGATGCCGGAGCCGGTATCGGTCAGCGCGATCGCGGCGAAGGGCTGGGCGCTGGCCGCGTGGCCCCGGATCGCCGGCAGCGGGCAGGTGCAGGTCAATCGCAATGTGAGGGTGCCTTCGCCGTCCATCGCGTCGCGCGCGTTGACGGCGATGTTCACCAGCGCCGTCTCGAACTGGCTCAGGTCGGCGCGCACGGCGCAGGAGATTTCCGGGACCTCGGTGACGACGCGGATCCGCGCCCCGGTCACCGTGTCGAGCAGCTCGGCCACGGCCCGCAACCGGTCGCCGAGGTCGAAGACCTGCGGGGCCAGGGTCTGGCGGCGGGCGAAGGCGAGAAGCTGGCCGGTCAGCTTGGCGGCGCGATCGACCGTGTTGGACACCGCGTCGAGGTAGCGGGCCTTGCGCGCCTCGGGCAGTTCGGGCCGGCGCAGGAAGTCGACGGACGAGCGGATGATGGTGAGCAGGTTGTTGAAGTCGTGCGCGACGCCGCCCGTGAGCTGACCCACCGCCTCCATCTTCTGCGACTGGCGCAGCGCTTCCTCGGTCTTGAGCAGCTCCCCGGTGCGTTCCGCGACACGGCTCTCGAGCGTCTCGTTCAGCTCGCGCAGACCGTCTTCGGCGAGCTTGCGGTCGTGGATGTCGGTCGACGTCCCGAACCAGGCGGTGATGGTCCCGCCGGGATCGCGCAGCGGCTCGGCCCGGGCCATGTACCAGCGATACGCTCCGTCGTGCCGGCGGTAGCGGACCTCGATCTCGTAGGTGACGCCGCGCTCGCGCGCGTCCGACCAGACCGCCGCCGTCCGCGCGCGGTCGTCCGGATGAACCGCCTCGATCCAGCCATCGGGCAGCGACGCCCGCGTGTCGAGGCCGGTATACGCGCACCAGCGGTCGTTCAGGAAATGCAGCTGGCCGTCCGGCGAGGCGAACCAGACGAAGGCTGGCACGACGTCGGTCAGCGTGCGCAGCCGTGCCTCGGCCTCGCGGCGCTCGTCGATGTCGATCACCGACCCGAAGTAGCCGAGAAACGCGCCGTCGGCGTCGAAACGCGGCGAGGCGGCGTCGAGCGCCCAGCGGTAACGTCCGTCCCTGTTCCGGAGGCGGTATTCGAGGCGGAACGACGTCCGGTCCGCGTTCGCTACCAGGAACGCCTGTTCGGACCGGATGCGGTCGTCGGGATGGATCGCGTCGAGCCAACCGAGCCCGAGTGCCTCGGCCTCGGCCTGCCCCGTGAACTCGTACCAGCGACGGTTCAGGTAGATGCACGCGCCGCTCTCGTCGGTGATCCAGGTCATCACCGGGGCGTCGTCCGCCATGGCGCGGAACCGCGCCTCGCTCTCCCTGAGCCGCGCGTCGGCCTCGTGCCGGAACGTGACGTCGCTCGCCATCCCGAACCACTCGGTCACGGTCCCGTGCCGATCGATCACCGGCACCGCGCGCGACAGCGTCCAGCCGACGCGGCCGTCGGCGCGCCGGACCCGGTGCTCGAGCTCGAACAGGCCCTTGCGGCGGACCGCGTCGTTGACCGCAGCCTTGACCGCCGGCCTGTCGGCCGGATCGACGTAGTGATCGAGCCAGCGCACGCTCGGCTCCGCCAGGTCGGACAGGAAGCCGCGGCCGTCGAGCTGGCGCATCTCCTGCCAGTCCGAACTCATGTGGTAGACCACGTCGGAGGTGGCGTGGACCAGGGCCCGGAGCCGCGCCTCGCTGACCCGCAGGCTCGCCTCGACCCCGACACGCTCGATATGCGCCCAGCAGCGCTCGGTGACTTCGCGGATGAGCGCGAGCTCGGCGTGCGACCAGCGGTGGGGGTGCGCGTGGTGGATGGCCATCAGGGCCGCGAGCCGGCCGTCCTTCACCAGCGGCATGCAGATGGTGGCCGCGATCCCGATCGCCCGGAAGGTCTCGGCCTCGTGCGGGGCGAGCTCGGCGACGTTGTCGTTGACGATGAGGGGCCGACCGGCATTCAGCTCCTGGACGGCCAGCGCGCCGAAATCGGCGAGGCTGTAATGCCCCAGGATCGAGGGCGATGTCGGGGCGTGCCAGTTGCCGCGGATGGTGAAGCCGTCGCCGTCCGGATCCATGTCGGCGTAGGCGCAGTTCGACAGGTTCAGGTGCGCGCCCACGCAACGCGTGGTGATCTCCAGGATCGCGCCGGCGTCGCGAGCATTCGCGGTTGCCTGACCCAGCTGGTCGAGGAAGCGGAAGCGGCTCTCGTTCTCGGCGATCCGGCGCGCGCTGAGGACGCGTTCGGTGATGTCGAGCGCCGTGGCGAGCGTGCCGATCGGCGTGCCCCGATCGTCCAGGACAGGGGTGTATTCCAGGTCCATCCAGGCCGTCTCGGCGCGCCCGTGCCGCCAGAGCTCGAGTTCGTGGGCGCGGAAGCTGAGCGGGCGACCGGACAGGCCGCTCGCGATCACGTGCGCGTTGAAGGCGCGGGCTTCCGGCCAGAGCTCCAGGAGGCGCCCGCCGAGGGCCTCCGGATGATGGGGGCCGCAGATCTCCGCGTAGCCCTGATTGTAGACCAGGATGCCGTCCCGGCCCCAGATCGCCACAGTCGGGACCGGCGAGAGCAGCAGGGTCTGGACGATGGTGCGGACGGGCGCGGGCCAGGTGCCGATGGCTCCGAGCGGTGTCGCCGCCCAGTCGTGGCTGCGGATCAGGTCGCCGAGCGCCCCGCCTCCGACCGGAGACCAGTTCTGCGGGACGGCCGCGCCCGTCATCGATGTGAATACGGAAACCAATGCATCGCGGTGCTTGTCGACGCGCGGGCGCGCGTCGTCAACGGGGCGGGCGCCTCGGGGCAGGCGGCGCCCTGATGGCGCGCCGCGCGAGTCCCGCCTTCGCACCCAGCGGGGCGACCGGTCGGCCTCGGGCGTCCCGACGTTCCCTCCCGGGGGCGAATCCGCTAGGCGTGGTCGCCGGTCCAGAACGCGCTTTCGCTTTCCCACGACGCTGGCGCGCTCGCACCGAAAAGGGTTTCGTTTTCGTCGCGCGGAGGTCTGCCGGTATGCTCTCGGAGCGTCAGAACGCGATCATGGACATCGCGCGGACCGAAGGGCGTGTCTCGGTCGACGCCCTGTCCGGTCGGTTCGCGGTCAGCGTGCAGACCATCCGGAAGGATCTCAACGACCTGTGCGACGCGCGTCTGCTTTCGCGCATCCACGGCGGGGCCGTGCTCGGCGCGGGGGCCGAGAACCTCGACTACGAGGCCCGCAACGCGCTGGCGGCGCCCGAGAAGGCGGCGATCGCGCGCGCGGCCGCCGACCTGATCCCGGACCGCTCCTCGCTGTTCATCAATATCGGTACCACCACCGAGGCCGTCGCCCGGGCGCTCCTCGGCCATTCCGGGCTCATGGTGATCACCAACAACCTCAACGTCGCGCTCGCCCTGCGGCCGAGCCCCGAGATCGAGTGCATCGTGGCGGGCGGCCTGATCCGTCGCTCGGACGGCGGGATCGTCGGGGAGGCGGCGGTGGACTTCATCCGCCAGTTCAAGGTCGATTTCGCGGTGATCGGGGCCTCGGCGATCGACGAGGACGGGGCGCTCCTCGATTTCGATTATCGCGAGGTCCGGGTCGCCCAGGCGATCATCGCCAACGCCCGCCACGTCGTGCTGGTCGCGGATTCCACCAAGTTCGAGCGGAGCGCCCCGGTCCGGCTCGCCCAGCTCGGCCAGATCGGAACCTTCGTGACCGATCGCTGCCCCAGCGAGACGCTGCGCGACCTCTGTCGCGCGTCCGGCGTCCGCCTCGTCGAAACCGGTCGTTGAGCGTATCGCTTTCGATTGACTTTCCTTTGGTTTCGTATTCAATTCCTCTGCTTTCGCAGTCGCGCGCCGGACGCCGCGACACGAAAGGGGGAGGATCATGCGCACGTTCGACGTTGCCGTCATCGGCGGGGGGATCAACGGCTGCGGGATCGCGCGGGACGCGGCCGGCCGCGGATACTCGGTCTCGCTGACCGAGCAGAACGACCTCGGCAGCGGCACCTCGTCATGGTCGACCAAACTGATCCACGGCGGCCTGCGCTACCTGGAGCACTACGAGTTTCGCCTCGTGCGCGAGGCGCTGGCCGAGCGCGAGGTGCTCTGGGGCATCGCGCCCCACATCGTGCGCCCGCTGCGCTTCGTCCTGCCGCTGCATACCGGCCTGCGTCCGGCCTGGCTGCTGCGGATCGGGCTGTTCCTCTACGACCATCTCGGCGGCCGCAAGCGCCTGCCCGGCACGCGCCCCGTGGACCTCTCCGGCCCGATCGGCGCCCCGCTCAAATCCGAGTTCCGGCGCGGCTTCGAGTATTCGGACGCGCGCGTCGACGACACGCGGCTCGTTGTGCTCAACGCGCGCGATGCCGAGGCGCGGGGCGCCGAGATCGCGGTCGGAACCCGCGTCGTCTCGGTCCGCCGCGAGGGCGATCTGTGGCGCATCGTCCGGCGCGAGCTGCAGACCGGCCGCGAGGACGAGATCGCCGCGCGCTTCCTCGTGAACGCGGCCGGACCCTGGGTCGACCGGGTGATTCAGGGGCCGCTCGGCCGGAGCGAGGCGAAGCACGTGCGCCTCGTGCAGGGCTCGCACATCGTGACGCGCAAGCTCTACGACCACGACCGGGCCTTCATCTTCCAGAACGCGGACGGGCGCATCATCTTCGCGATCCCCTACGCGAACGACACGACCCTGGTCGGCACGACGGACCGTGATTTCTCCGGCGATCCCGCCGACGCGGCGATCACCGAGGAGGAGACCGCGTATCTGCTGAGCGCCGCCAGCGAATACTTCGCGACGCCGCTGCGCCGCGACGACATCGTCTGGTCCTTCTCGGGCGTGCGCCCCCTCTACGACGATCACGCCTCCGCGGCGCAGGAGGCGACGCGCGACTACGTGCTGAAGACGGACGGCGCGGCCGGCGAGGCGGCGGTGCTCAACATATTCGGCGGAAAGATCACGACCTACCGCAAGCTGGCCGAGGATGCCCTGAAGGAGATCGGTCAGCGCCTCGGCGCGCGCGGCCGCCCTTGGACCGGAAGCGCCGCGCTGCCGGGCGGCGATTTCCCGGTGGACGGGGTGGCCGAGCTCGAGGCGCGCCTCGCCCGCGCCGCGCCCCAGCTCGCGGCCGCCACGGTCCAGCGCCTGGTGGCCGCCTACGGGACGGACGCGCTGCGCATCGCCGCGAATCTCGGGCCCGACCTCGGGCACGGCCTCCACGAAGGCGAGCTGCGCTGGATGATGGACCGGGAATGGGCCCGCACCGCCGAGGACGTGCTCTGGCGTCGGTCCAAGCTCGGCCTCGCCTTCTCGGCTGACGAGGTCGCGGCGCTGCGGGCGCGGATCGCGACCATGACCGGCCGGCACGCCGGCGCGATGGCCGCCGGCTGAGCCGGCCGCCCCGCGCGGGCGGCAGGGGAACCGCACGACGGCGACCCGGCTGAGCCGGAGACGCGCCGCACCACAAGGAGGAAACGATGCCGCGACCGGACAACGCCGTCCACCATCGCCAAAGGTCGAGACCGGACGCGCGGATCGCGCGTCGGCACGCCGCGGGATCCGCTTCGGCGCGACGCTGAGCGCGGCCCGTCACCACCCCGTCCAATCCGAGATGCGCCCGGGATGAGCCTGGGTCCGTCCGCGATCTCACGAAGGCGCGCCATGATCGGCTTCCTCGCTCCCGCGGCCCATCGGCCACCCATTCAGACGGATCGCGTCGATCCGACCTACCGCAAGCTGCGTTGGCAGATCTTCGCGGGAATCTTCCTGGGCTATGCGGGCTATTACCTGCTGCGCAAGAACTTCTCGCTGGCCATGCCCTACTTGGTCGAGCAGGGCTACAGCCGCGGTGAGCTCGGCACCGCGCTCTCCGCGGTGGCGATCGCGTACGGCCTGTCCAAGTTCCTGATGGGCATGGTCTCGGACCGCTCCAACCCGCGCTACTTCCTGCCGATCGGCCTCGTGCTCTCGGCGCTGGTGATGTTCCTGTTCGGCTTCGTGCCCTGGGCGACGTCCAGCGTCGGCATCATGTTCGTGCTGCTCTTCCTCAACGGCTGGTTCCAGGGCATGGGCTGGCCGCCGAGCGGTCGCACGATGGTGCACTGGTGGTCGCAGAAGGAGCGCGGCGGCGTCGTCTCGGTCTGGAACGTGGCGCACAACGTCGGCGGTGGCCTGATCGGGCCGCTGTTCCTGCTCGGCCTGGCCTGGTTCAACGACTGGCACGCGGCCTTCTACGTGCCCGCCGCCGTGGCGCTCGGCGTCGCGGTCTTCGCCTTCCTGACCATGCGGGACACGCCGCAATCCTGCGGGCTGCCGTCCGTGGAGACCTGGAAGAACGATTACCCGGAGGGCTACGACGCCAACCACGAGCGCGAGTTCTCCACGCGCGAGATCTTCGTCGAGCACGTCCTGAAGAACCGGATGCTCTGGTACATCGCCTTCGCCAACGTGTTCGTCTACCTGCTCCGCTACGGTGTGCTGGACTGGGCGCCGACCTACCTGAAGGAGGCCAAGCACTTCTCGGTGGACAAGACCTCCTGGGCCTACTTCCTCTACGAGTGGGCCGGCATCCCCGGCACCCTGCTCTGCGGCTGGCTGTCCGACAAACTGTTCCGCGGCAATCGCGGCGCGACGGGCGTGGTGTTCATGTTCGGCGTCATGGCGGCGACGCTGGTCTACTGGCTCAACCCCGAGGGCAACCCGGGCGTCGATCTCGCGGCCCTGATCTGCATCGGCTTCCTGATCTACGGGCCGGTGATGCTGATCGGTCTCCAGGCCCTCGAGCTCGTGCCCAAGAAGGCGGCCGGGACGGCGGCGGGCTTCACGGGCCTGTTCGGGTATCTGGGGGGCTCCGTCGCGGCGAGCGCGCTGGTCGGCTACACGACCGACCATTACGGCTGGAACGGTTGCTTCATCCTCCTGCTGGCGGCCTGCGTCCTCGCGATCGTCTGCCTGGCCCTGACCCTGCGGCACACCGGCACCGCGGCCCCGCAATTCGCCTGACCGCCGGTCCTGTCGGCGCGGCAGGGAGGCTGAAGCCCCCCTGCCGATCCCGTGCCGGCGGATCAGGCCGGAGCGCCCAGAGCGGCCGACTGGCCCGCGCGGCGGTCGATCAGGCGCGTGGTGACGGGGCCGCAGGTGCCCCTGATCGCCGTCCACAGGCCGCGCGGTTGCCGTCGGCTTCGGTGAGCCACGTCGTGACCGGGGGCGTGAAGCCGCCGGGCAGGGCGGTCGCCAGCGGGTCGGCGAGGACGAAGCCGGCCGTGCGCACCCTCGCCGGGACCACCTCGGTCGGCGCCACCACCATCGCGCCGTTGCCGCTGCCGTACAGGAAGGACAGCCGAGGAGCGCGATCAGCACGTTGCCGACGCTCGCGTTGGCCGCGGGCCAGCCCAGCACCGCTTAGGCGGTGCGCAGGGTGAGCGCCGAGATGACGAGCAGGATCGGCTTGCGCCCGATCCGGCCGGACAGCGCCCCCATGACCGGCAGCCAGAACAGGTTCGACAGGGCGGTGCAGAACGGCAGCAGCAGGCTGTCGGTCTCGGACAGCTCGGATCGGCGGAGCGGTCGCGCTCGCATCTGCTGCCGAGCGGGCGGGGCCGGTGGCGCGCGTCGATCTGCGCGTGCCCCGGGCGCCGCAACGCCGGCCGAGCCCTGGGCTGCACCCGCGCGGCGCGCGCCCGTCACATCGCCCCGAGCGCCCGCGGGAGCCACAGGGAGAGGGCCGGCCAGTAGGTCACCAGGACCAGGAAGGCCAGCATCGTCAGGAGCCAGGGCAGCACCGCCACCGTCAGCTCGGAGATGCCCATATGGGCGATGCCGCTGGCCACGTAGAGGTTGAGCCCGACCGGCGGGTGGCACAGGCCGACCTCCATGTTGACCGCCATGATGATCCCGAAATGGATCGGATCGATCCCGAGCTTGACGGCGATCGGGAACAGGATCGGCGCCATGATCAGCAGGATCGAGGACGGCTCCATCACGTTGCCGGCGATCAGCAGGATGATGTTGACGACGAGCAGGAAGACCAGCGGGCTGAAGTTCATGGCGATCAGCCACGCCGCCATCGTCTGCGGGATGTTCTCGGAGGTCATCAGGAACGAGAACAGCACCGCGTTGGTGATGATGTAGAGCAGCATCGCGCTCATGTTGGCGGAGGCGAGGAGCACCCGAGGCACGTCCGACAGCTTCAGGTCGCGGTAGACGAACACCGCGATGACGAAGGCGTAGACGGCGGCGGTCGCCGCCGCCTCGGTCGGCGTGAAGATGCCCGCGTAGATGCCGCCGATCACCATCACCACGAGGAACAGGCCCCAGGCGCTCTCGCGGAAGGCGCGCAGGCGCTCGGCCCAGGAGGCCCTGGGCATGCGCGGATAGCCCCGGCGCTTGGCGATGACGAAGGTGACGGTCGCCAGCATCGCCGACAGGACGATGCCGGGCATCACCCCGGCCAGGAACAGGTTGCCGATCGAGGAATTCGTCGACACCCCGTAGAGCACGAGGATGATCGAGGGCGGCACGAGGATGCCGAGCGCCCCCGACGTGGTGATCACCCCGGCGCCGAAGCGCCGCGGGTAGCCCTCGGCCACCATGGCCGGCAGGATGATCGAGCCGATCGCCACGACCGTCGCCACGCTCGATCCCGACACGGCGGCGAACAGCGCGCAGGCGACCACGCCCGCGAGGCCGAGGCCGCCCGGCCAGTGCCCGACGAGCGAGGTCGTGAAGGCGATCATCCGCCGCGCCACGCCGCCATGGGCCAGGAAGTTGCCGGCGAGGATGAAGAACGGGATCGCCATGATCGAGAAGTTCTCGATCCCGGTGAACAGCTTGAGCGCGACGCTCTCGATCGGCACCTGCGTCAGCGTGAACAGGAAGGTCAGCACCGTCAGGCCGAGCGCGATCGAGATCGGCATGCCGGTGAGCATGAGGGCGATGAGCAGCCCGAAGATGATCAGGCCGCTCATGCGGGGCCTCCCTCGCGGCCGAGCTGGACCGGGTCGACGCCCTCGACGGTCGGGACGCCGTCGACATGGGCGTGGTCGCGCGCGGGCAGGTGCCCGGTCGTCCAGTAGCCCCACGCGACCTGCAGGAAGCGGAAGCACATCAGGTAGGAGCCGAGGGGGATCGCGAGGTAGACGATCCAGACCGGGATCTCCATGTCGGGCGTCGTCTGGTCGGTGTGGCCTATGCGCCAGACGAAGTTCGTGCCGAGCGTGCCGACGATCCCGGTGAACAGGGCGCCCGCCGCGAGGCTGATCAGGACCATGATCCGGCGCGCGCTCGGCGGCAGCCGGTTGACCAGCACGTCGACGCCGACATGGATGCCGGTGCGCACGCCGTAGGCCGCGCCGAACTTCGCGACCCAGATGAACATGTAGATGCACAGTTCCTGCGACCAGCCGAAGTCGATCCGGTCGGTGTAGTCCTGCAGCGCCGGGATGCCGGAGAGGAACCGGTGCACCACCGTGGCGAAGGTGATGACGGTCGCGGCCGCCATCAGCGTTCCGATCAGCACCTCTTCGAGCCGATCGAGCAGTTTCAGCAACATGGTCGGTCCGGGCGGCGCGGCGGCGGGATCAGTTGTTCGGCGCCGCCTCGGCTTCCTTGTTGAGCGCCGCGACGAGATCCTTGCCGACGCGGGAGGCCATCTCGCGCTGGACCGGTGCGAGCGCCTTGCGCCACGCGGCGTTCTCGGCCTCGGTCGGGGTGTAGACCTCGGTCTTGCCGGTGGCGCGGATGTCGGCGAGCGCCTTCTCGTTCTGCTTGTCGGCGATCTCGTGCTCGTAGGCGGTCGCGTCCTTCATGGCGCCCTCGAGCGTCGTGCGAATGTCGGCGGGCAGGCCGTCCCAGAAGCCCTTGTTCACGATCACCGCGTAGCCGATGTAGCCGTGATAGGTCAGCGTGGCGTGCTTCTGCACCTCGTTGATCTTCTGGGTCGTGACGTTCGACGGCGGGTTCTCCTGGCCGTCGACCACACCGGTCTGCAGCGCCTGGTAGAGCTCGGAGAAGGCCAGGACCTGCGGCAGCACGCCGAGCTGCTTGAACTGCGCCTCCAGCACCTTCGAGGACTGGATGCGGAACTTCAGGCCCTTCACGTCCTCGGGGGCGTGCATGGGCTTGTTGGCGGTGAGGATCTTGAAGCCGTTGTCCCAGTAGCCGAGGCCCTTGATCCCCTTCGATTCGAGCTTCTTGAATAGGCCCTGGCCGATCGGCCCGTCCTGGACGCGGCGGAGCACCTGCTCGTTGGGGAAGATGTAGGGCAGGTCGAAAGCCTCGAATTCCTTCACGCCGAGGGGGCCGAACTTGCTCGTGGACGGCGCCAGCATCTGCACGGCGCCGAGCTGGAGCATCTCCACCTCTTCCTTGTCCTTGTAGAGCGTGCTGTTCGGATAGATCTCGACCTTGACCGCGCCCTTGGTGCGCTCCTCGGCGAGCTGCTTGAACCGCTCGGCGCCCTGGCCCTTGGGCGTGTCGGTGGTGACGACGTGGCTGAACTTGATGACGATCGGGGTCTGCGCCGCCGCCGGCGCGATGAAGGCGAGCGCACAGGCGAGCGCACCGAGAATCCGAGCCGTCATCGCGTCCTCCCAGACTGATTCCGCGTCGTTGCGCGGATTGAATTTTGGATAGACTTGCAGGTAGTCGCGGTGGCGACAAGCACCAAAGCGTGATGCTTGGGGGGAGATGTTGTTCGCGCCGGTGGTTCAGCCCCTGTCGCGCTGGCCGATAAAGGCCTGCACCGCCTCCCGATGCTCTGGGGTCGCGGTGACGACGGCGTAGTGCGAGGAGATCAGGTCGAGGTTGGTGCGCAGGTCGTTGCGCATGCCCTGATAGACCGCGCGCTTGATCAGGCTCAGGGTCAGCGGCGGCGCCTGGGCGATCTTCCGCGCCAGCGCCGCGACGGCCGGCATCAGGTCGGCGTCGGCGTGGACGCCGTTGACGAGGCCGATCCGCAGGGCCTCGTCGGCGTCGACGAAATCGCCGGTGAAGAACAGCTCCAGCGCCTTCGCGGTCCCGACGAGCCGGGGCAGGAAATGGGCGCCGCCCGCGCCCGGGACGAGGCCGACCCGCACGTAGGTCTCGGCGAAGCGGGCGCTCCGCGCGGCGAAGCGCAGATCGCACATCAGGGCGAGGTCGAGGCCCGCGCCGGTGGCCACGCCGTTCAGGGCGGCGATCACCGGCTTGTCGAGATCCTCCAGCGTCAGCGGGATGCGCTGGATCCGCCCGTGGAGTTCGTCCTTGCGCCGGGCCGGAGGCTGGTCGAGGCGCTCGCCCATCTCGACGATGTCGCCGCCGCTGCAGAAGGCCGAGCCCGCGCCGGTCACGACCACGACGCGGATCGCCGCGTCGGTGCGGCAGCGCTGCAGGGCCGCCGTCCAGGCCTCGATCATCGGGAAGGTGAAGGCGTTCTTCCGCTCGGGCCGGTTCAGCGTGATGGTCGCGACCCCCTCGGCGACGGAGAACAGCAGGTCCTCGCCCGCGTCGCGGGTCCCAGTCTCGGCACTCATCGGGCGGCCTCCAGGGGCGCGGGGTGGGTTTCGCCCGGCGCGTCGATCAGGGCCGCGATCTCGACCGGGTCGAGCCCGGCCTCGGCCAGGACCTCGGCGGTGTGCTCGCCGTGCCGCGGGGCGTGGCGGCGGATCGCGAAGCGGCTGCCGCTAAACGAGGCCGGTCGGCGCATGGTCCGGTAGGCCCCCTCGCTCGGGTGCTCGGCGGTGCCGAAGAAGCCCACCGCCTTCAGGTGCGCGTCCTCCGGCAGGTCCTCCAGCCCGAGGACCGGCATGCACGGGATGCTCACCGAGTCGCAGAACGCGACCCACTCGGCGGTGGTCCTGCGCGGCGCCTCCTCCTCCACCAGCGCGTAGAGGATCTCGATGTTCTCCACCCGCACGGGTAGCGGCGCGAAGCGCGGATCGTCGACGAATTCGAGCCGGCCGGTATGGATGAAGAAGTCGCGCCAGTTCCGGTCCGAGTAGGGCAGGATGCAGGCGTAGCCGTCCCGGGTGCGGTAGGGCTTGCGCTTCGGGCTCAGCACCCGGTTGAAGCCCGGCGGCCCCAGCGGCGGCTCGAAGGCGTAGCCGACCATGTGCTCGACGAAGTTGAACTCCACCATGGTCTCGAACATCGGCACCTCGACCGCCTGCCCGCCGCCGCCGGACCGGCGCTCGTAGAGGGCGGCGAGGATCGCGCAGGCGATGGCTTGGCCGGCGATCTTGTCGCACAGCACGGTGGGCAGGTAGCCGGGCCGGCCGGTGGCGGCCGTCTGGAGCGCCGCGAGGCCCGAGCCCGCCTGGATCAGGTCGTCGTAGGCCGCCTTGTGGGCGTAGGGGCCGTCGGCCCCGAACCCGTAGGCGCCGCAGAAGACGATGTCGGGCTTGAGCGCGCGCACGCGCTCGTAGCCGTAGCCCAGGCGCAGGATCGCGTCCGGCCGCATCGAGTGGACGAACACGTCAGCCGTGGCGATCAGCCGGTCCAGGGCGGCCCGGGCCGCGGCCCGCTTCAGGTCGAGGCGGACGCTGCGCTTGTTGCGGTTGAGGTGCAGGAAGTTGCCGCCCATCCCGGCGCTCCGGGCGGGCCGGTAGTGCCGGAAGGAATCACCCTCCGGCGTCTCGATCTTGATCACGTCGGCGCCGAGATCAGCGAGGATATGCGTCGCCGAAGGACCCATGATCACGCTGGTCAGGTCGACCACACGCACGCCCGCGAGCGGCCCGGCCTTGTTCGTCTCGGCGGAGTGAGTCTCGGCAGAGTGATCCGGCACGCACAGGTCTCCCATCTCAGCCGGCGCCGCCCCGGAGCCGGACCAGCATCGGCCAGAGGGCCGCGCCGCCGCCCGCGCAGACCGCGCGCCCGATCCGCTCCTGCCAGAGGGCGTCGGATCCGAATTCGTCGCGCCAGGACCACAGCCGCCGCGTCGCGCGGTGGAGCGGGTGCTCCTGGGTGAAGCCCATGGCCCCGTGGATCTGGTGGCCGATCGCCGCGACGTGGCCCGCCGCCTCGCCGCAGCGCGCCTTCGCGATAGCGGTGGCGAGGACGAAGCGCGGGTCGCCCCAGCAGGCGGCCGCGAGGTCGGCGGCCGCACTCGCCGCCGCGACGTGGCCCGCGGCCTCGGCCAGCATGTGCTGGATCGCCTGGAACTTGGCGAGCGGCCGGCCGAATTGCTGCCGCTCCTGCGCATGATCGAGGGCGGAGCCGAGACAGCTCTCCAGGGCACCCACCATCTGCTGCGCCCGGACCCAGGCGCCGACCGCCTCGACGGCCGGCACACCCGCTCCGGTGGCCCAGCCCGGCGCAGCCCGGACTTCGCCGGTGGAGACGGTGCAGCCGGTCAGGTCGAGCGTGTCGCGCGGCTCGCCGGCGAGGTTGTGGTGCGTGTCTCGGATCGTGCCGGGCGCGGCGATATGCACGAGGTGCGGCTCGCCCGTCGCGTCGACGGCATCGAGGAGCAGGGACGCGACTGAACCGCCCCAGGGCACCTGCGCGACCCGGCCGTCCAAGACGAAGCCGTCCGTGTGGGGTGCGATCCGCACGGGGCCGCCCGGGACAAGCGACAGGGCGTCCGCGTTCGCGTCCCCGCCTGCCGCGCTCCAGAGCGCCGCGCCCACGACGGTCTCCGGCAGCGGCAGGGGCAGGGCGGCCCCGCCGCAGCGCCGGATCAGCCGGGCGGCCGTCGTCGCGGCGAGGCCGATCCCGTCCTCCGCCTCGGGCACCAGCGCCAGCGGCAGGCCGCTCTCGGCGAGCGCCGTCCAGAGATCCGCCGGCCAGGCTGTCGCGTCCACGGCCCCATCGCACGCCGCCAGCAGCGCCGGCGTGAGGTGCTGGGCGAGCAGCCGCTCGACCTGATCGAGGACGATCCCGTCGACCATGTCGCCGGCCTCCACCGCGTGGTCCATCCGGCTCATCGCAGCCCCAGCCCCCGGGCGATGACGCCGCGCAGGACCTCGCGGGTCCCGCCGCGCAGGGTGAAGGACGGCGCCCGCAGGGTCACGCCGCCGAGCGCCTCGCGGAAGGCGTCGCCCTGCGCCGACAGGCTCGGCTCGACCGGCACGAGCCGCCGGGCGATCTCCGGCACCGCGCGCTCGAAGCCGTTGCCGACGTCCTTGACCAGAGCCGCCTCGATGCCCGGCACGATGCCCTGGTCGAGGAGGCGGGCCACCGAGGCCGACATGCCCAGCAGCGCGGTGAGCTGCGCCACCATCCGCCCGGTCTCGACCGCCTGGAAACGGTCCGGTTCCGGCCCGATCCGGTCGACGAGTTCGACGAGCAGGCGGTAATCCGACAGGAACCGGTCGGGTCCCGAGCGCTCGAAGGCGAGCTCCTCCGTGACGAGGTTCCAGCCATCGCCCTCCGCACCGACCCGCATCGCGTCGGGAACGCGGTAGTCGGTGAAGAACACCTCGTTGAACTCGTGATGGCCCGACAGGTCGAGGATCGGGCGCACCGTCACCCCGGGGGCGGCCATGTCGACGATGAACTGGGTCAGCCCGCCGTGCCGGTCCGGCCCGGGCTCGCCCGTCCGAACCAGGGCCAGCAGATAGTCGACCTGATGGGCGTTCGTCGTCCAGATCTTGGAGCCGTTGATGACCCAATCGTCGCCGTCGCGCACCGCGCGAGTCCGCACGGCGGCGAGGTCCGAGCCGGAATTCGGCTCGCTCATGCCGATGCCGAAGGCGCACTCGCCCCGGCAGATGCGCGGCAGGATCGCCCGCTTGGCCGCCTCGGTGCCGTGCCGCAGGATCTGCGGGCCCGACTGGCGGTCGGCGATCCAGTGCGCGCCGCAGGGTGCGCCCGCCGCCAGCATCTCCTCGGTGATGACGAAGCGGACGAGGCCGGAGCGGCCGTGGCCGCCATAGGCCTCCGGCAAGGTCAGCCCGATGAGGCCCGCCGCCCCCGCGCGCCGGCTGAAGGCGGCGTCGAAGGTCGTCCACGAGGTCCGGTGCGGCACGAAATGCCCGGCCGCCCGTTCCGCGTCGAGGAAGGCGCGGACGGACGCGCGCGCGGCCTCGACCTCGGGCGGGAGCGGCTCGGCGCTGAAGCGGAAGCTGTGCATCCGGGTTCCGTGAGCGATGGGACGTGTGGGCGGCGCCGGATCCGCGTCGCTCAGCTCCCGTCGCGGCCCTGGAGGCCGGGGAAGAAGATCTCCTGCCAGTCGCCCGGCACCTTCCGCAGGAAGCCCTGCGTCGCCATCGCCTTGGCCAGGTTCACCATCCCCTTCGGCGCCACGTCGTAGACGATGGAGCCGTCGGTCAGGATCGTCTCGACCTGCGCGCGGTCGATCTGCACCTGCTCGGAGGCGAGGTAGATCGTCGCCGCGCGCTTGGGGTCGCTCCGGATCAGCGCCACCGCGTCCTCCATCCCGGCGCGGATCGCCTGCGCGACCTTCGGGTTCGCGTCGACGAAGCCCTGCTTGGCGTTCAGGGTGGCGGCGGTGATGTCGCCGCTGCCGATCAGGCCGGTCGAGGTCATGATCGCGCGGATCTTGGGGTCCGCCTGCAGGACCTGCGTGAAGGGCGGCGTCGCGAAGTAGCCGGCGATGCCCTGTCCGGCGCGCATCGCCGCGGTGGCGTCCGGATGGGGCAGGCTCACCATCAGCGCGTCGGCCTTGGCCGATCCGCCGAGCTGCTGCGCCGCCGCGACCCGCAGCAGGATCGCCTGGGGCGAGTTGAAGGCTGGGACCGCGATCTTGTCGCCGAAGGTGAAGTCCTTCAGCGCGGCGACGCCGGGCTTGCCTGTGAACAGCGTGTAGACGACCGAGCTCAGGGCGGTGAGGCTCTTGATCTGCTGGTTCCCGCGCGTCTTGTCCCACGCGATCAGGGCGCCGGCCGAGCCGAGGGTGCCGAGCTCGACGCTGTCGGAGAGCAGCGCGTCGTTCATCGCCGTCGAGCCGCTGAAGCGGGTCAGCGTCACGGTCAGCCCGTCGAGCCCGGCCTCCTTGGCGCGCTTGTCGAACAGCCCCTCGCTCTGCGCGATCATCACCGGCAGGTAGACGAGGCCGTACTGGAGACCGATGCGGACGGAGGCCGTCTCGGCCCGCGCCGCCCCGCCGAGGACCGGAAGCGTCAGCGCGGCGACGAGGAGGCGCGCGGCGGCGGCCGCGTGGCGGATCGACATCGGCATTCCTCCCGGACAGGGCCGCGCTTGCCGCGCGGTCTCCCGGTGCCGGTCGGTCAGACCGACGCGACACCGCGGACGAATAGGGCAGAGCGCGGACCCGGCTTCAACCGCCATCGGCCATCTGCTGAAGAATATCACATCCGTGATGGTGGCCACCGATCGTGCCGGCGCTATACTGCCGATCGACGACGATCCGGGGTCGCGTCGCAGCAACGGGGACGCGCCGGCGATGCGCCGCGATCACCACGGCTTCGGGCAGGGACGCGCAGGGCCGTCTTGCGCCATGCGGCTTCCGGGGACCCCGTTCCGCGGGTCCCGGCATGGGTGAGCGCATCGGCGAGCGGGGCGCCGCGTGCACGGACCTGACGGTCGGGGCCGATCCCGCCGGCTCGGATCTGGCCCTGGTGAAGTCCGCCGGACGGGTGCTCCAGATCCTGGAGATGTTCGACGAGATCCAGCGCGAGGCCCGTGTCTCCGAGATCGCCGAGCGGCTGAAGGTCCCGCAATCGTCGACGTCGGTGCTCCTGAAGAGCCTCGTCCGGCTCGGGTACCTCGACTACGACCCGGCGAGCCGCAGCTTCCTGCCGTCGCCTCGTGTGGCGCTCCTCGGCGCGTGGCTCGACAAGGGGCCGGTGCGCGACGGCAGCCTCGTGCGCATGCTCGAGCACCTGTCGGAGCGCACGGGCGGCACGGTGATCCTCGCCGCGCGCAACGCGATCTTCTCGCAATACGTCCACGTCCTGCAGGCGCGCACCGCCATGCGCTTCCACGTCCCGCCCGGGACGCGCCGCCTCGTCGTCTGGTCGGCGACCGGCACCGCGCTCCTTGCCGACAGCCCGGAGGCCGAGATCGGTCCGCTGGTCCGCCGCACGAACGCCGAGGCGCCGGCCGGGCAGCCGCCGATCGCGCTCGCGGCCGTCCTGGCCAATCTGGCCCAACTGCGGCGGGACGGGCATTTCTTCTCCCGCGGCCTCGTCACGCCGGGCGCCGGCTCGATCGCGGTCCCGCTGCCCAAGCGCATCGACAGCAGGGGCCGCCCGCTGGCGGTCGCGGTGTCCGGCCTGCTCGATGAATTCGAGCGTCGGGAAGCGGAGTTCGCCGCGACGATCCACGACGCGGTCGCGCGGTTCCTGCCCGAGGATCCCTTGAGGTCTTGAATCCCAATTGCCGTCGCAATCGCCGCGACCTCCGAAGCGCGCGCACGGCTGCAGATCAAGGATTGCGGGGCTGGAGCGCCCGGCGGCGCGCTAGTGAAGGGCGAGGCCCTGCAGCCTCGAACGCGACCCAGCGGAGACATCATCATCGTGCCCGGCGCCCCATTTGCGCGCAGTTCCGAGCCAACCGAGGTGCCGCCGCGGCCGACCCTCGCCGGCAACACCGCCCTCGGCGTGACGCAGATCGTCCTGTGGGGCGGCACCTTCTTCCTCACCGCGGTCGTCTCGGACCCGGTCGTCGCCGAGACCGGCTGGCCGCAGGCGATGGTGGTGGGTGCCCTATCGCTGGCGATCTTCGTGTCGGGTCTGCCGGCGCCCTTCGTCGGCCGCATGATCCGGCGCCACGGCGGGCGGCCGGTCCTGGTCATCGGTGCCACGATCATCGCGGCCGGCCTCGTGCTGATGGCGGTCGCCCAGACCCTGCCGGTCTTCCTGCTCGCCTGGGTGGTCGCCGGTCTCGGCATGTCGGCCGCGCTCTACGATCCCCTCTTCGCCGCGATCGGCCAGGCCTACGGCCCCGCCGCACGCGGGGCGATGACGCAGATCGCGATCTCGTCGGGCTTGGCGGTCTCGCTCTGCTGGCCGGCGACGCGGTTTCTGGTCGATCATGTCGGCTGGCGCGGGGCCTGCCTCACCTACGCGATCCTGTCCGTCGCCTTCGTGGCCCCGCTCTTCGCCTGGGCGCTTCCGGCGCGGAGCCGGGCTGCTGCAGGACCGACGCCGCCGCGGCCTGCCGGGCCGGCGGGGTCGGCCGAAGCCGCGCGTCTGCCGGCCGAGCGCCTGCTCGCGGTGACCTTCACGATGGCGGCGATGATCATGACCGCCGCCTCGGTGCAATTGCTCAACCTGCTCCAGACGCTGGGCGTCGGCGGCACCGCCGCCGTGGCCCTGACCGGCCTGATCGGTCCGGCCCAGGTCGGCGTGCGCGTCGTCGAACTCGCCTTCGGCCGCCGCGCCCATCCGGCCTGGGCCCTGCTCCTGTCGAGCGCCAGCGTCGGGCTCGGCCTCCTGCTGCTGGCGACTTTGCCGTCGCTGGCGTGGCTCGCGATGCTGCTCTACGGCGCCGGCAACGGCATGCGCACCGTCGTGCGGGGCACGCTGCCGCTGGCGCTCTACGGACAGCGCGAATACGCGGCCGCGATGGGCCGGCTCGCCCGCCTGCCGCTCCTCGGTCAGGCGGTCACCCCGCTGGCCTGCGGCTACATCGCCGAACGGTTCGGCCTCATGCCGCTGCTGGACGTCATGCTGGCCGTGGCGGCGATCAATCTCGGCCTGTCCCTCTGGGTCTTCGGCTTCGCGATGCGCCGCCCGAACGAGCAGGCGTGATCGGCTCCGCGCGCCGGTCACGGAAGCGAGGCAGCGTTCCGCGGGGGGCTCGCCCGGGCCGTCCGCAGCGATCCCCGATGCCGCGTCCAGGCGTGCCCCGGGGTGCTGACAGACGCCAACGCCCCCGGGCTGGCCGTTTCCATCCCACGCGAACGACCTGATGGCGCCCGGCATCACTGAGCGGGACGATCGACTGCGGCCGTCAAAAACGCTATCGCCTGATTGACAGATTGTCGGACGATATGCTCAATTCGAGTCGCGGATGAGATGCACCCGCGAGGAAGAGCCGGTTCAACCGGCCGCCTGAAGGAAACGCCCGCATGGACGCAGAGATCTACAAGATCTACGCGATCAAGTACGCGCATCATCACCGTATGGCCCGCGAGAACTTCATCGGCGGGGACATCCACGATGGGCCAATGCCGATCGACTACTTCGTGTGGGTCGTCGCGGGCGCTGGCCGAACGATCGTCGTCGACACGGGCTTCGACCGGGCGATGGCGACGAAGCGGGGCCGCGACATCGTCCGGCCGGTCGAGGAGGGGCTGGCGCGGATCGGGGTCGACCCGCTTCAGATCGAGGACGTCGTCCTGACCCACCTGCACTACGACCATGCCGGCAACCACGACCTGTTCCCGAAGGCCCGCTTCCATGTCCAGGAGCGCGAGATGGCCTTCTGCACCGGCCGCTGCATGTGCCACCCGGAGGTCCGCCACCCCTTCGCCGCCGAGGACGTGAAGGCGATGGTGGACCGGCTGTTCGAGGACCGCGTCCGCTTCCGCGAGACGACCGACACGCTGTATCCGGGGATCACCCTCCACCGGGTCGGCGGGCACTCGGATGGCCTGCAGATCGTCCGGGTCCGCACGGCGCGCGGCTGGGTCGTTCTGGCCTCCGACGCCGCGCACTTCTTCGCCAATATCGGCCGCCGGCTCGCCTATCCGATCGTCTTCAACGTCGGCGACATGTTCGAGGGCTACCGGACCGTCCGGCGCCTGGCCGAATCCGAGGATCACATTGTCCCGGGCCACGATCCGCAGGTTCTCGCGATCTACCCGCCGGCGGCCGAGGATGTCGCCGGATGGATCGCGCGCGTCGACCTGCCCCCGACCGCTTCACCGACCTACTGACTGGAGGATTCCATGATCGTCGAGATGCGTGTCTACTACTGCGCCCCGACACGTCTGCCGGCCCTGCTGGAACGCTTCCGCTCCACGACGCTCGGCTTCTTCCAGAAATACGGCATCGAGCAGATCGGCTTCTGGACCACGCTCGTCGGTCCCGACAACCACGCGCTCACCTACCTGCTCAAGTGGGACGACATGGCCCAGCGCGAGGCGCGCTGGAACGCCTTCCAGGCCGATCCGGACTGGATCGCCGCCCGCGCCGAGACTGAGAAGGACCGGCCGATCGTCGCCCGGATCGAGAACACCTTCCTCAGCCCCACGGACTTCTCCGCCCTGCGCTGACGGGGACACGCGGCGTCGAGCCGCTCCGGCTGTCGCCCAGAGGGACATTCACGGCATGGAACAGAGAACCATCGGCGTCATCGGTCTCGGCATGATGGGCGACCCCATGAGCCGGTGCCTCGCCAAGGCGGGGCACGTGCTCCGCCTGCTCGACGCGGACGCGGGCCGGACCGACGCGCTCGCCCGGGACCTCGGCGCGACGACGCTGACGCGGGAGAACGCCGCCGGGCTCGATCTCCTGATCACGATGCTGCCGAACTCCGCCATCGTCGAGGCGGTGCTGCTCGACGAAGGCTGGGCCGACGCGCTTCCGGTCGGCGCCACCGTGATCGACATGAGCTCGTCGGAGCCGGTGCGGTCCCGCGCGCTCGGCGAGACGCTCGCCGGGAAAGGGCTCGGCTACCTGGACGCGCCGGTCTCGGGCGGCGTGAAGCGGGCGGTCAACGGCACGCTCGCGATCCTCGTCGGCGGCGCGGCGGACCTCCTCGCCCGCTGGCGGCCGGTGCTGGAGGCGATGGGCACCTCCGTCCTGCATATCGGCCCGGCGGGATCGGGCCACGCCGCCAAGGCGCTGAACAACTTCGTCTCCGCCGCGGGCCTGCTCGCCACCGTCGAGGCGCTCCACGTGGCCCAGCGCTTCGGCATCGCGCCGGAGGCCATGACCGACGTGCTCAACGCCTCGTCCGGGCGCAGCAACACCTCCGAGAACAAGGTCAAGCAGTTCATGCTCAGCGGCAGCTTCGCCTCGGGCTTCTCGCTGAAGCTGATGGACAAGGATCTCGGCATCGCCGGGGCGCTGGCCGAGTCGGTCGACTACCCGCTCGACTTCGGCCGCCACTGCATCGAGACCTGGCACGCGATCGCCGGGGAGGTCGGGCCCGCGGCCGACCACACCGAGATGTACCGCCTGCTGGCCAAGGGAGCCTGAGACGATGGCACTCCCGGACCTGAGCCGCTTCTACATCGACGGCGCCTGGGTCGAGCCGGTCGCGGCCCGGCCGTTCCCGCTGATCGATCCCGCCACCGAGACCGCGTTCGGCACCCTCGCGCTCGGCAGTGCCGAGGATGTCGACCGGGCCGTCCGCGCGGCCCGCGCCGCCTTCCCGGCCTTCTCGGAGACGGCGCCCGCCGCGCGCGTCACGCTGCTGCGCCGGATCCTCGCGCTGTTCGAGGAGCGGTTCGAGACCTTCGCCGAGACGATCCGGCAGGAGATGGGCTCGCCGATCGGCTTCGCCCGCAAGGGGCAGGCGGCGCGGGGACCGGCGCACCTCAACGCGCTCATCGAGGTGATGGAGCGCTTCGCCTTCGAGGAGGATCGCGGCACCACCCGGATCCGGCGCGAGCCGATCGGCGTCTGCGGTCTGATCACCCCCTGGAACTGGCCGATCAACCAGATCGTCGTGAAGATCGCCCCCGCGCTCGCGGCCGGCTGCACGATGGTGCTGAAACCCAGCGAGTACTCGGCCGTCAGCGCGATGCTGTTCGCGCAGGTCCTGCACGACGCGGGCGTTCCGCCGGGCGTGTTCAACCTCGTCAACGGGGACGGCCCCGGCGTCGGCGCGGCGATCGCCTCGCATCCGGGGATCGACATGGTCTCGTTCACCGGGTCGACCCGCGCCGGGATCGAGATCGCCCGGGCGGCGGCCCCGACCATCAAGCGCGTCGCGCAGGAGCTCGGCGGCAAGTCCGCCAACATCCTGCTCGAGGACGTCGACTTCGATCAGGCGGTCCGGCGCGGCGTCGCGGCCTGCTGCACCAATTCCGGCCAGTCCTGCTCCATCCCGACGCGGATGCTCGTGCCCCGAGCCCGGATGGACGAGGCGGCCGCCATCGCGGCCGAGGCGGCCTCCGGCTTCCGGCTCGGCCCGACCGCGGATCCTGAGACGGATCTCGGCCCGGTGGTCAACCGCACCCAGTACGAGCGCGTCGTCGGGCTGATCCGCACTGGCATCGCGGAGGGCGCGCGGCTCGTCGCCGGCGGCCCGGAGCGGCCGGACCACCTGGACCGCGGCTTCTACGTCCGTCCGACGGTGTTCGCCGACGTGACCCCCGACATGACCATCGCGCAGGAGGAGATCTTCGGCCCGGTCCTGTCGATCCTCGCCTACGACAGCGAGGACGACGCCGTCGCGATCGCCAACGGGTCGCGCTACGGGCTCGCCGCCTACGTGCAGGGGCGAGACCGCGACCGGGCGCGCGCCGTGGCGCGGCGGCTGGTCGGCGGCCAGGTCCACATCAACTACCCGCCCCCGGACGTCCACGCGCCCTTCGGCGGCTACCGCCAGTCCGGCAACGGCCGGGAATGGGGCGAGGCCGGTCTCCAGGAATACCTCGAGACGAAGGCGATGATCGGCTTCGGCCTCGACTGATCCGTCCCGCGTGATGCGGCCGGCGTCTTCGCGCGTCGGCCCCGACCAGGAGAAGTAGATGTCCGACGAGAGCGAGCTGTTCGGTAAAGGTTTCGAGAACCGCAAGACCGTCCTCGGCGCCGCCCATGTCGAGAAGTCCTGGGCCAATGCCGACGCGTTCAACCGGCCGGTCCAGCGGCTCGTCACCGAGTATTGCTGGGGCGCAGTCTGGGGCGACGAGACGCTGCCGTTCAAGACCCGCAGCATGCTCAACATCGCCATGCTGACCGCGATGAACCAGCACCACGAGCTCGGCGTCCACGTCAAAGGCGCGCTCAACAACGGCGTGACCAAGGACGAGATCCAAGCCGTGCTGATGCAGGCCCTCGTCTATTGCGGCGCCCCGGCGGCCCTGGCCGCCTTCCGCACCGCCTCTGCGGCGATCGCCGCGTGGGACGCGGAGCAGGCCGGCGGGCGCTGATCCCGCGGACGACCGCGCGGGCTCGGCGCCCGCGCCCACGCTCCGACGCAGTCAAAAAAGTTGCGCGGCAGTACAACAGGGAGGGAGACGCCATGTCGGTCACGTCGGCGGCCTTGGCAACGGACGCAGCGGGCGCGCGCCCGGCCTCGTCCCAGTCGATCGAGGAGAAGCGACGAAGCGCCATCCGCGGCGCGTTCTTCTCCGAATACATCGACATGTTCGACATCTACCTGCCGGTGGTCGCGCTGGCGCCGGTGATGTTCATGTTCCAGCCGAAGAACCTGTCACCCCAGATGGAGACGGTGCTGGCGTCGCTGGTGTTCATCACCACGCTGCTCGGCCGCCCGATCGGCGCGCTGATCTTCGGGCTGATCGCCGACAAGGTCGGGCGCCGGGCCGCCTCGATCTACTCGGTGGCGGGCTTCGGCGTGATCACGCTGCTGATCGGCCTGCTGCCCGGCTACGAGACGCTCGGCCTCGCCTCGTACATCCTGCTGGTCCTGCTGCGCTTCCTCGACGGGATCTTCCTCGGCGGCGGCTACACCGGGGCGATGCCGCTCGCCATCGAGTACTCGAAGAAGGACAAGCGCGGCTTCGTCGGCGGCCTGATCATCGCGGGCTTCCCGGCCGCCTATGTCAGCATCAACCTCATCACGATGCTGATGTTCTACCTGTTCCCGCTGGACGGGCCAGGATCGCCCTACACGGTCTGGGGCTGGCGCATCCCCTTCATCGTCGGCGCGGCGCTCGCCGGCCTGCTCGCCCTCTACTACGTCCACAAGGTCTCGGAATCGGAGGTCTGGAAGAAGGAAGCGGCCGGCGGCGCGGTCCAGGCCGAGACATCACCCATGGCGGGTCTGCTTTCCGGGAAGGGCGGGCGCGATCTCCTGCAGGTCCTGCTTCTGATGACCGGCTTCTGGACGACGCAGAACATCATCACGATCTACATGCCGACCGGTCTGCTGGTGAAGACCCTGCACCTCGACGGCTTCGCGCTGACCGCGACGCTGATGATCTGCTACACGATCCTGTTCTTCAGCTACATCGGCTCCGGACTGCTGGGGCAGATGATCGGCCGCCGGCGCTTCTTCCTGGTCGTCGGCCCGCTGATCGCGACCGTCGGCGCGTACATCCTCTACACGCTGACCGTCACGCCCGGGATGGCCTTCGGCACCCGCGTGCTGCTGGTCAGCCTCCTGGCGGTGATCGTGACCTCGCCCTGGGGCGTCATCGTCACCTACATCAACGAGCGCTTCGCCACGGATGTCCGCGCCACCGGCTTCGGCATCGGCTTCAGCCTCTCGGTGGTGATCCCGTCCTTCTACGCCTTCTACATGGACTGGCTGAGCGCGCTGATGCCGCTCGCGCTGACGCCCGTGGCCCTGCTGATCGTCGGCGGCCTGATCGGCACCGTGGGCGCGCTCATCGGGCCGGAGACCAGGGACGTCGATTTCGGCACCGGGCACTGAGACGGACGCCGCGCGGAGGTTGCAGCATGAACGGGAACCGGATCGGCTTCATCGGGCTCGGCAACATGGGCGGCCGCATGACGCGCCGCCTGACCGGGGCGGAGATCGACGTCGTCGGCTTCGACACCGACCCGGAGGCCGCGGCGCGCTGGGGCGCGACGGAAGCGGCCTCGATCGCCGCGGTCGTCGAGGCGGCGGACGTGGTCCTGATGTCCCTGCCCGACAGCAAGGTGGTCGAGCGCGTCGTGCTCGGCAAGGGCGGCGTCCTCGCGGGCTGCCGGCACGGGCAGATCGTCGTCGACCTCAGCACGGCCTCGGCCAGCTCGACGCGCCGCATCGCCGCGGCGCTGGCCGAGCGCGGCGTCGCCTATGTCGACGCGGGCATCTCCGGCGGCGCCGCGGCCGCCGAGAAAGGGACGCTGACCCTGATGGTCGGCGGCGATCCGGCCGTGATCGACCGGCTGGGCTGGGTGTTCGCGCCGATCGCCCGGAAGGTCGTCGTGATGGGCGGCTCCGGCGCCGGCCACACGACCAAGCTGCTCAACAACTTCCTGAACGCGGTCAGCCTCGCCGCCACCGCGGAGGTCATGGTGGCGGGCCGGAAGGCCGGGCTCGACCTGCACCGGCTCCTGGAGGTGCTGAACGCCTCCAGCGGAGTCAACTTCGCGACGCTGAACCGCTTCCCGAAGATCGTCGACGGCGACTACCTGGAAGGCGGCCTGACCGGCAAGCTGATGACCAAGGACGTCGTGCTCTACACCGATCTCCTGCACGAGCTCGGCGTCGCCTCCCTGAACGCGTCGGGCCCGATGGCGAGCTTCGGCCTCGCCACGGCGCTCGGCTACGGCGACGTCATCTCCAACCGCGTCGTCGACGCCATCGGCGACGTCTCCGGCGGTGTCCGGCTTCACGGCAACCGACACGAGAACTGAGAGGATACGATGCAGATCTTCCACGGTCGCGAGAACAGCGCGAAGTCCGAGAGCCGCGGGCCGACCTTCACCGGGCAGGTCTGGGCCGATCCGGTCATGCCGTCGACGGGCGGCGTGATGATCAACAACGTCTTCTTCACGCCCGGCGCGCGGACCTTCTGGCACGCGCACGCGCAGGGTCAGATCCTGCAGGTCACCGCCGGCAAGGGCTGGATCTGCGTCGCGGGCCAGCAGGCGCAGCCGATCCGGGCGGGCGACACCGTCTGGATCCCCGCGGACGAGCGGCACTGGCACGGCGCGGCCGCCGACAGCTACCTGATCCACACGGCGATCTCGCTCGGCAAGACCGACTGGCAGGACGAGGTGGTCGAGGCCGATTACGCCGGAGCCACGGCATGACCGGAACCGCCCCGAACCCGGAGAGCCTCCGGCACACCGTGCAGGGCGAGCTCGGCTACTGGGATCCCGAGCAGGCGGCTCTGGCCGAGCTGGCCCCGGGCTTCCTCGACGCCTGGGCGCGGCTGGCGACGGTCCCGGTGCGCAAGAACCATCTCGGCGCCAAGGACCGCGCCCTGATCGCGCTCTCGGCCGCGACGGCCGCGACCCACCTCTACGCGCCCGGAACCCGCCGCCAGATCCGCAACGCCCTCGACGCGGGCGCGACGGCCGACGAGATCACGGAGGTGCTCGCGCTCACCGCGACGCTCGGTATTCACGCCTGCAACATCGGCGTGCCGCTGCTGCTGGAGGTGCTGGAAGAGGCTGGCCAGCGGAGCGGCCCCGCGCCGCTGACACCGCGCCAGGAGCAGCTGAGATCCGACTTCACCCGCGACCGGGGCTACTGGCACACGTTCTGGGACGGTCTTCTCGAACTCGATCCCGACCTGTTCGAGGGCTACCTCGACTTCTCGGCCTGGCCCTGGCGCCACGGCGTGCTCACGCCGAAGATGAAGGAGTTCGTCTACTGCGCCTTCGACGCGGCGGCGACCCATCTCTACGTGCCGGGCCTGAAGATGCACATGAAGAACGCCCTCGGCTACGGGGCGACCAAGGAAGAACTCATGGAGGTTCTCGAGATCGTCAGTCTGATCGGCATGCACGGCGCGGAACTGGCCGCGCCGATCCTGCGCGACGAGCTGGAGGCTCGGGGCCGGGGCTGACGGGCGCGCTGCGGGGCATGCCTTGCCACCCGAGGCCGCGCCATGTCACCCGTGCGGCCCAGCCGCGATCCCCGAACACCCAGCGATGAACAAGATCAGCGCCATCCAGCCGGACACGCTCCGTCGCAAGGTCGAGGACGCCGTCCGCGAGGCGATCACCTCGGGCGTCTACGCCCCCGGCGAGCGGCTGATCGAGCGCGAATTGTGCGAGGGGCTCGGCGTCAGCCGCGCCTCCGTGCGCGAGGCCCTGCGCCGGCTCGAGGCCGAGAAGCTCGTCCACACGGTGCCGCATCGCGGCCCGGTCGTGGCCTCGATCTCGGTGGAGGAGGCGCGTCAGCTCTACGCACTGCGCGCCGTCCTCGAGGGCTACGCGGCGCACGAATTCGCCACGCAGGCCGCGGATGCCGCCATCCTGCAGTTCGGGCGGGCCGCGGCGGATCTGCGCGAGGCCGCCGGCAGCGGCGACACGGACCGCGTCCTGCGCGCCAAGGGCATCCTGTACGACGTCATGCTCAGCCATTGCGGCAACGATCTCGTCCGCGAGATCCTCCGCGGGTTCTACTCCCGGATCAACCTGCTGCGGGCGACATCCCTGATGCATCCGGAGCGGCTGCCGCACAGCCTCGCCGAGATCGACGCCCTCGTGGCCGCTTTCCAGAAGCGGGACGCCGCGCAGGCGGAGCAGCTGGCCCGCCTCCACGTCACCAACGCGTGCGCGGTCGCCCTGAAGCAGCTCGCGTCTCGGACCGCGCAGACGCCGCTCGACGCGGTGAGCTGAGCCGAAACCCCTCGGCCGCGAGCCCGCCCGTCCTTCGGCCGACCCGCTGACACGATCCGGTGCCGGTCGCCGGCGATGGCCGACCAGCCATGCCGCCAGGCCGGGGAGGGGCGGCGGGGCGCGCCGCAGCGCGCGTTCGCCGCCGATGCGCCTTCCGGCGACTCATGGAACGCGATGATTTGTACAGGGGATGTCACCGGAAGCGGCAGGTCTCGGCTTGCAAATGATCTAAAAGTTTCTCAATCTCGGCTCAGTTGAGAATTTTCGATCGAGCCTGGCGCCGTGGCACTGCAACCGGGGGAAGCATCCGTCGCCCAGCGCATCGCGCAGGCGTACCCGTCCCTCAGCGCCGCCCATCGGCAGGTCGCCCGGTTCGTCCTCGATCACCCGCTCCGCGCCGCGACGCTCCCGGTGAACGAGCTGGCGGATCTCGTCGGCGTCTCCGTCGCGACCGCCAACCGGTTCGCCCGCGCCGTCGGCTACGCGGGCTACGCGAGATTCCGCGCGGCCCTCGTCCTCGGCTACGAGAAGGCGCTCGCCCCGGTCGAGAAGCTGCGCGGCGGCCGGGAGCAGCCCGCGACCGTGTCCGGCATCCTCGACGGGGCCCTGGCCGACATCGTCCGCAACATCGAGGCGACGCGGCGCGGGCTCGACAGCGAGACGTGCGGGCGCGCGGTCGAGGCGATCCGGCAGGCCCGGCGGGTCTACGTCGTGGGCCTGGGCAGCAGCAGCTGGCCGGCCGGCATCCTCGCGCGCAACCTCGACGTGAACCGCGAGGACGTGCACCTGCTGGCGACGCTGGAGGGACCGGGCTTCGCCGCGCGGACCCTGCGCCGGCTGACGGCCGACGACCTCGTCATCGCCCTCGCCACCCCGCGCTACTTCGCCGACACGGTGCGGCTGGCCGAGATCGCCCGGAAGCACGGCGCCGCGGTGCTGGCGCTGACCGACGGCCCGCACTCGCCCCTCGTGGCGACCGCCACCCTCGCGCTCTACGCCCAGACGGACTGCCACTACTTCGCGGCCTCGGATGCCAGCCTGACGGCCCTCGTCGAGGCCCTCGCGAGCGCCTTCGCCCACGCGACCGTGGATCTCGTCCCGGCCGCGACGCGGGTGACGGAAGCGGTGCTGCCCTGGCTCGACCGCGACTACGCCGCCTGGCCGCCGCAGGGCGGAGCCGACGACCTGCCCGACACCCCGCCTCCGGGAACCGTTCCATGAGCGACCACCGCCCCGTTCTCGTGATCCACGGCGGCGCCGGGACGATCGCGTCGGGCCAAGCCGATCCCGGCGAGGCGCGCTATCACGCGGCCCTCGCCGACATCCTGGCGGCCGGAGCGGCCTGCCTCGCCGCCGGCGGCAGCGCCCTCGACGCCGTGGGTGTCGCCGTCGACCTCCTCGAAGAGTGCCCGCTCTTCAACGCCGGCCACGGGGCCGTCTTCACCAGCGCCGAGACCCACGAGCTCGACGCCGCGATCATGGACGGCGCCACCCTGCGGGCCGGCGCCGTCGCGGGCGTCGCGCGGGTGCGCCGGCCCGGCCGCGCGGCCCGCGCGGTGATGGAGGCGGGCGAGCACGTCCTGATGGCCGGGGCCGGCGCCGAGGCCTTCGCGCGGCAGCACGGCCTGGAGATGGTCGAGCCGGACTTCTTCTCGACGGAGGCCCGCCGCGACCAGCTCCGCCGGGCCCGGGCCGCCGGACAGGTCGCCCTCGACCACGACGCGGCGTCGGGCCCCCTCGACGAGACCCGCAAGTTCGGCACGGTGGGTGCCGTCGCCCTCGACCGGGACGGCCATCTCGCCGCCCTGACCTCGACCGGCGGCATGACCAACAAGCGTCCCGGCCGGATCGGCGACTCGCCGCTGATCGGCGCGGGCACCTACGCGGACGACCGGACCGCCGCAATCTCCTGCACCGGCACGGGGGAAGCCTTCATCCGCGTCGCGGCGGCGCACGATGTCTGCGCGCGCATGGCCTACGGGGGCCAGGACCTCGCGGCGGCGGCTCGGGCGGTGGTCGAGGACGCTCTCCCGGCGGTCGGGGGCCGCGGCGGATTGATCGCCGTCGACGCGCACGGCCGGGTCGCGATGCCGTTCAACACCGAGGGCATGTATCGCGGTGTCGTCCGCCCCGGCGAGGTGCCAACCACCGCGATCTTCGGCGAATCCCGCCGCGTCCCGGCTCCCGCGCGCTGAGATCCGCCATGCCGACCATCGCAGCCGGAACCGGCTCTCCCACCGCGATGCCCGACGAGCGGGTCGTCTCCGTCAGCGGCCTCACCGTCCGCTTCGCGACCTCCGAGCGGGTCGTGGAGGCGGTCCGCGACCTGTCGTTCCACGTCGATGCCGGCGAGACCCTGGCGATCGTCGGCGAGTCCGGGTCGGGCAAGTCCGTGACCTCGCTGAGTCTGATGCGCCTCGTGGAGCACGGCGGCGGCCGGATCGCGGCCGGGCAGATGCTGTTCCGGCGCGGCTCGGGCGAGGTCCTCGACCTCGCCGCCGCCCCGAACGCCAAGATGCGGGCGATCCGCGGCGCCGAGATCGCGATGATCTTCCAGGAGCCGATGACCTCCCTGAACCCGGTCTTCACCGCCGGTGACCAGATCGCGGAATCGATCCGCGTCCATCAGGGAAAGAGCGCCTCCGCCGCCCGGGCCGAGGCCCTGCGGATGCTCGACCTCGTGCGCATCCCCGAGGCGCGCAGCGTCCTCACGCGCTACCCGCACCAGCTCTCCGGCGGCATGCGCCAGCGCGTGATGATCGCCATGGCCCTGTCCTGCAAGCCGCAACTGCTCATCGCCGACGAGCCGACCACGGCCCTCGACGTCACGATCCAGGCCCAGATCCTCGAACTGATCCGCAGCCTCCAGGCCGAGATGAAGATGGGCGTCGTCTTCATCACCCACGACATGGGGGTCGTGGCCGAGATCGCCGACCGCGTGCTGGTCATGTACCGCGGCGACAAGGTCGAGGAGGGGGCGGCGCCCGCGCTCTTCGCCGCGCCGCGCCATGCCTACACCCGGGCGCTGCTCGCGGCCGTGCCCCGGCTCGGCGCGATGGCGGGCAGCGACCTGCCGCGGAAGTTCGACCTGCTGCGGGCCGGGGCCCGGGAACAGACGGCAGGGCAGGGGGCGGCCGCCGCGGTCGACGCGCCCCACGACACAGTCCGCGCCGGCGCCGGTCCGATCCTGCGTGTGCGCGACCTCGTCACCCGGTTCGACATCCGCGGCGGCCTGCTCAACCGCGTGCGCCGCCGCGTCCACGCGGTGGAGCGGGTCAGCTTCGATCTCCATCCCGGCGAGACCCTGGCCCTCGTCGGCGAATCCGGTTGCGGCAAGTCCACGACGGGCCGCTCGCTCCTGCGCCTCGTGGAGAGCGAGAGCGGCCTGATCGAGTTCGACGGCGGCAACGTCCGCGACCTGCCCCCCGGGCAGCTCCGCGGCCTGCGGCGCAACATCCAGTTCATCTTCCAGGACCCGTACGCGTCCCTCGATCCCCGCCTGACCGTGGGCTTCTCGATCATGGAGCCGCTGCTGGTCCACGGGATCGCGACGCGCCGGGAGGCGGAGGCGCGGGTGGCGTGGCTGCTCGAGCGCGTCGGGCTGACGCCCGACCAGGCGCAGCGCTACCCGCACGAGTTCTCGGGCGGGCAGCGGCAGCGCATCGCCATCGCCCGGGCCCTCGCCCTGAACCCGAAGGTCATCGTCGCCGACGAGGCGGTCTCGGCGCTCGACGTGTCGATCCAGGCGCAGATCGTGAACCTGATGCTCGACCTCCAGCGGGAGTTCGGCCTCGCCTACCTGTTCATCAGCCACGACATGGCGGTGGTCGAGCGGATCAGCCACCGGGTCGCGGTGATGTATCTCGGCCAGATCGTCGAGATCGGCCCGCGCCGGGCGATCTTCGAGAACCCGCAGCACCCCTACACCCGCAAGCTGATGGCGGCGGTGCCGGTCGCCGACCCGGCCCGCCGGCACCTGCGCGCCCGCCGGCTCCTGACCGACGAGATCCCGAGCCCGGTCCGGGCCATCGGCGACGAGCCGCAGGTCGCGCCCCTCGTCGAGATCGGCCCCGGCCATCTCGTCGCCCGCCACACCGTCGGCGGCCTCGCCGCCTGACATTGCCTATCCCCGCCAGCAGGATCGTCCCATGCCCCGAGGTCTGACCATGTTCGAGCGCTTCCTCCTCGCCGCCGGCCTGCTCGCCGTGGCGGCCGCGCCCGCCGCCGCGGCGGGCGACCCGATCCTGGCGATCAGCGGCCAGCCCGAGACCCTCGACCCGTACAACACGAACACCACGCTCACGACCGCCGTCACCAAGTCGTTCTACGAGGGCCTCTTCGGCTTCGACAAGGACCTGAAGGTCCGCAACGTCCTGGCCGAGAGCTACGAGACCTCGCCCGACGGCCTAGTCTACACGTTCAAGCTGCGCGAGGGCGTCAAATTCCACGACGGCACGACGTTCGACGCCGCTGCGGTGAAGGCCAATCTCGACCGCGTCCTCGACCCGGAGAACCACCTCGCGCGGTACAACCAGTTCAACCGCATCAAGACGATCGAGGTGCTCTCGCCCACGAGCCTGCGCATCACCCTGAAGGAGCCCTTCGGGCCGTTCATCAACTCGCTGGCCCACGCCTCGGCGGCGATCATCTCGCCCATGGCCCTCAAGAAATACGGCAAGGACATCGCCTTCCACCCGGTCGGCACCGGGCCGTTCACCTTCGTCGACTGGAAGCAGACCGACTACGTCAAGGGCGCGAAGTTCGCCGATTACTGGCAGGCCGGCTTGCCCAAGGTCGACACCATCACGTGGAAGCCGGTGCCCGAGAACGGTACGCGCGCCGCCATGCTGCAGACCGGAGAGGCCGACTTCGCCTTCCCGCTGCCCTACGAGCAGGCCAAGATGCTCGAAGCCAGCAAGAAGCTGAAGATCGAGGTCCACGCCTCGATCATCGAGCGGTATCTCAGCATGAACGTGCTGCAGAAGCCGTTCGACGACCTGCGCGTCCGCCAGGCGATCAACTACGCGATCAACAAGGAGGCGTTGGCCAAGGTCGCCTTCGCGGGCTACGCCTTCCCCGCCCAGGGCATCGTCCCGCAGGGCGTGCGCTACGCCCACAAGATGGATCCCTGGCCCTACGACCCGGCCAAGGCGCGCCAGCTCCTGAAGGAGGCCGGCTACGCCAACGGCTTCGAGGCGACCCTCTGGAGCGCTTACACCACCACCACGGCCCAGAAGGCGATCCAGTTCCTCCAGCAGCAGCTCGGGCAGGTCGGCATCAAGGTCCAGACCCTGGCCCTGGAGCCCGGCCAGCGCACCGAGTGGGTGCAGACCGCTCCGGATCCGAAGACCGCCCGCGTCCGCCTCTACTATGCCGGCTGGTCGTCCTCGACCGGCGAGGCCGACTGGGGCCTGCGGCCGCTGCTGGCGACGGAGGCGTGGCCGCCGAAGCTCAACAACACCGCCTATTACAGCAACGCCGAGTTCGACGCCCTCCTCGCCAAGGCGCTGGTCTCAACGAACGACGCGGAGCGGGCCGAACTCTACGCCAAGGCCCAGGAGATTGTCATGAAGGACGCCCCCTGGGCGCCGCTGGTCACCGAGCAGAACCTCTACGCGACCTCCGCGCGGCTCTCCGGCGTGTACGTCATGCCCGATGGCAACATCGATTCCGGCGAAATCGCCGTCGCTCAGTAGCCGCCGATCGCGGACCCTGCGCCGGGCGGCCCGATCGATGGCCGGCCCGGCGCGGCGCTCCCGCGCGATCGCCTCACGGAAACCCCGGATCCCGGGCGCGAGCCTATGCTGACCTTCCTGCTCAAGCGGCTCCTCGGGCTGCTGCCGACGCTGCTGATCGTCTCGGTGCTGGTCTTCCTGTTCGTCCACCTGCTGCCCGGCGATCCTGCCCGGCTGGCGGCCGGGCAGGATGCCGACGCCCAGACGGTGGCGCTGGTGCGCACCGAACTCGGCCTCGACCGGTCCCTGCCGGAACAGTTCGTGCGCTACTTCGCCAACCTCGCCCGCGGCGATCTCGGCGTCTCGATCCGCACCCGCCGCCCGGTCTCGACCGAGATCGGCGAGCGCTTCCTGCCGACCCTTCTGCTCACGCTCACCAGCATGGCCTGGGCGGTCGCCTTCGGGCTGATCATCGGCATCGTCTCGGCGGTCTACCGCAACGAGTGGCCCGACCGGGTCGGGATGACGCTCGCCGTGTCCGGCATCTCGTTCCCCGCCTTCGCGCTGGGCATCCTCCTGATGCAGATCTTCTCGGTCGAGCTCGGCTGGCTGCCGACCGTCGGCGCCGACACGTGGCGGCACTACGTGCTGCCGTCGCTGACGCTGGGCGCGGCCGTGGCCGCCGTGATGGCCCGCTTCACCCGCGCGGCCTTCGTGGAGGTCATCGGCGAGGATTTCGTCCGCACCGCGCGCGCCAAGGGGCTCAAGGAGCGGGTCGTCATCGCCAAGCACTGCCTGCGCAACGCTCTGATCCCGGTCGTGACCATGATGGGCCTGCAGTTCGGCTTCCTGCTCGGCGGCTCGATCGTCGTGGAGGCGGTGTTCAACTGGCCCGGCATGGGCCGCCTGCTCGTCGATGCCGTGAACCAGCGCGACTACCCGGTGATCCAGGCCCTGGTCCTGCTGTTCTCCCTGGAGTTCATCCTGATCAACCTGGTCGTGGACGTGCTCTACGGCCTCATCAACCCGACCATCCGCTACAGGTGAGCCGGCCGTGACCGACATCCTCGTCCCCGCCGCCCCCACCGTCGCGCCCGTTCCCACCGGCATCCGGACGCCGTGGTCGGAATTCTGGCGCAAGTTCCGGCGCCAGCGCGTCGCCGTCGTTGCCCTGGGCTTCATCGGCCTGCTGGTCGTGGTCGCCGTGCTGGCCCCGTGGATCGTGCCCTACGACCCGGTCAACGACTTCGACTACGACCGGATCAACGAGGGCCCCTCGCTCGCGCACTGGCTCGGCGTCGATCCCCTCGGGCGCGACATCCTGAGCCGCATCGTCGAGGGGGCGCGGATCTCCCTCGCGACCGGCTTCCTGTCGGTCGCCGTCGGCGGCCTCGTCGGGACCGTGCTCGGTCTCCTCGCGGGCTATTACGGCGGCTGGTGGGACCGGATCGTCATGCGCATGTCCGACGTGCTGTTCGCCTTCCCGGGCATCCTCCTGGCGCTCGGCGTCGTCGCCATCCTGGGCTCCGGGCTCGTCAACGTCGTCGTGGCGGTCTCGGTCTTCAGCGTCCCGGCCTTCGCGCGCCTCGTGCGCGGCACGACCCTGGTCCTGAAGAACAGCACCTACATCGAGGCCGCGCGGAGCATCGGCGCCCCCGACCGGACGATCCTCCTGCGCCACATCCTGCCGGGCACGATCTCGGGCATCGTGGTCTACTTCACCATGCGGCTGGGCACCTCGATCATCACGGCCGCGAGCCTGTCGTTCCTCGGCATGGGCGCGCAGCCGCCGACGCCCGAGTGGGGCGCCATGCTGAACGAGGCGCGCGCCGACATGGTCTCGGCGCCGCACGTCGCGCTGTTCCCGAGCCTCGCGATCTTCTTCACGGTGCTGGCCTTCAACCTCCTCGGGGACGGGCTCCGGGACGCCCTCGACCCGAAGATCGACCGCCTGTGATGCAGGCCGCTCCCGCGCGCCCCGCGCCCCGCGTCGGCCGCCTGCCGCGGGGCCCGCGCGACGCCATCACCGACGTCCCGGGCGTGACGGTCGGCCATTGCACGCTGGCCGAGGGCGACGTGCAGACGGGGGTGACGGTCGTGCGCCCGCACGGCGGCGATCCCTACCGCGACCGCGTTCCGGCGGCCGGCGTCGTGCTCAACGGCTTCGGCAAGTCCGTCGGCCTGATGCAGGTCGAGGAACTCGGCGTGCTGGAGACGCCGATCGCCCTGACCAACACCGTCTCGGTGCCGGCGGTGGCCGCCGCCCAGATCTGCGCCGCGATCGCCGACAATCCGGAGATCGGGCGCGCGCTGCCGACGCTCAACCCGCTCGTCTTCGAGTGCAACGACGGCTACCTCAACGACATCCAGCGCATGGCGGTGGCGGCGTGCCACTACCGCGACGCCCTCGACGCGGCCGGTTCCGCCGTCGCGGAAGGGTCGGTCGGAGCCGGGCGCGGCATGTCGACCTTCGGCCTCAAGGGCGGCATCGGCACCGCCTCCCGCCGTGTCCGCACGCGCGCGCGCGGCCGGTTCACGCTGGGCACCCTCGTCCTGTCCAATTTCGGCAAGCCGTCGCAGATCCGGGTGTGCGGCACGCCGCTCGCCGCCCACCTCCGGGCGGCCGCCGGGGAACCGGAATCCGGCGTGGAGCCGCCGGAGAAGGGCTCGATCATCATGATCGTCGCCACCGACGCGCCCCTCGACGCGCGCCAGCTCCGCCGCCTCGCCCTGCGGGCCGGGGCCGGCCTCGCCCGCACCGGCTCGGTGTTCGGCCACGGCAGCGGCGACATCGCGCTGGCCTTCACGACCGCCTACACGGTGCCGCAGGATCCCGACCGCCCGATGCCGGCGCCCACCCTGCTGCACGACGCGGAGCTCGATCCATTGTTCGAGGCCGCCGCGGACGGGGTCGAGCAGGCGATCATCCACGCCCTCTGGCGGGCCCAGGCGGTGACGGGCCGCGACGGCCACCGGCGGGACGCGCTGACGGATCTCCTGCCCGGCTGGGCCGAAATTCTCGGAGCCTGAGCGATGCGCGTCCTGATCTCGACGGATATCGAGGGTGTCGCCGGGATCTATCACCGCGTCCAGACGACGCCGGGGAATCCCGAGTACGAGCGCGCGCGGGTGCTGATGACGCGGGAGGCCAATGCCGCCGTCGCGGGCGCCTTCGACGGCGGCGCGCGGGCGGTGCTGGTCAACGACTCGCACGGCGACTTCCGCAACATGCCCCCGGACCTCCTCGACCCCAGGGCGCAGGCCGTGCAGGGCAAGCCGCGGCCCCTCGGGATGATGGCCGGGATCGATCAGGACATCGATGCGGTCTGCCTCGTCGGCTACCACGCGCGGGCGAGCGGCCGGGGCATCCTGGCTCACACGGTTAACAGCTTCGCCTTCGCGCGGATCGCGATCAACGGCCAGGAACTCGGCGAGGCCGGCCTCTACGGCGCGCTGGCCGGCGCCTACGGCGTGCCTGTGGCGATGGCGAGCGGCGACGACGTGTTCGTCGCGGAGAACCGCGCGCTGCTCCCGGGTACGCGCTTCGTCGAGACCAAGCGCGCGACGGGGCAGAACAGCGGCATCAGCCTCTCGCCGGCGCAGAGCTGCGCGGCGATCGGCGAGGCCGTCGCAGCGGCCCTCCGGGAGTCGAGCGCGCGGCCCTTCCGCCTCGAGGGTCCGCTGGAGGTCCGCGTGCGCGCGCAGACACCGGCCCTGGCGGACCTGTTCTGCCTGTGGCCGAGCCTCCGGCGGGGGGAGGGCAGCGAGGTCGTGTTCGCGGCGGCGCACGTCGCGGAGGCGGTCCAGGTGATCAACGCCCTCTCGGCGATGTCGAGCGCGCTGCGCTGAGCCCTCGCGGCCGGCGCGACGGCGACGATCCGCACGGCGTCGCCCGAGAGGCGGCGGCATGCGCGCCTTGCGGTCTTCCGGCCGAAGGCCCAGAACCGCACGGTCCTTGCTTCCCCATGCTGGCGCCACGGGAGTTCGTCGCTTGGTCCGGACCGTCTGCCCGCACGATTGTCCCTCTGCCTGCAGCCTCGACGTGCAGGTCGCGGACGGGCGCGTCGTGTCGGTCCGGGGCGGCGACAATCCCTACACGGCCGGGGTGATCTGCGCGAAGGTCAGCCGCTACGGCGAGCGCGTCCACCACCCGGACCGGATCCTCCACCCGCTGGAGCGCGTCGGGCCGAAGGGCGGCGGGGCGTGGCGCCGGATCTCCTGGGACGCGGCGCTCGACCGGCTGGCGGCGGCCTTCTCGGAGACGGCGGACCGTTGGGGGGCGGAGGCGGTCTGGCCGTACAATTCGGGCGGGACCATGGGCCTCGTCCAGCGCGACGGTATCCACCGGCTCACCCACGTGATGGGCTACTCGCGGCGCAAGCGCACCATCTGCACGGCGGTCGCGATCGCGGGCTGGAGCGCCGGGGTCGGCCGGATCGCCGGCCCGGATCCCCGCGAGATGGCGCTCTCCGACCTGATCGTTGTCTGGGGCGGCAACCCGGTGAGCACCCAGGTCAACGCGATGACCCACATCAGCCGCGCCCGCAAGACGCGGGGCGCCAAGCTGGTGGTGATCGATCCGTACCGCACCGGGACCGCGGCGGCGGCCGACCTCCACCTCGCGCTCCGGCCCGGCACCGACGGGGCGCTCGCCTGCGCGGTGCTCCACGTCCTGTTCCGCGACGGCCACGCGGACCGGGCCTACCTCGCCGCCCAGGCTGAGGACACGGCGGCGCTGGAGGCGCATCTGGCGTCGCGCACCCCCGAATGGGCGGCGGCGATCACCGGCCTGGAGCCCGCCGCGATCGAGGCCTTCGCGGCCCTCTACGGGCGCACGCCGCGCAGCTACATCCGCTGCGGCTTCGGCTTCACCCGCAGCCGCAACGGCGCGGTGAACCTGCACGCGGTGACCTGCCTGCCGACCGTCACCGGCGCCTGGCAGCACGAGGGCGGCGGCGCCCTCTGGCAGCACGCCGCGATCTTCAACTGGGACAAGACCCTGACGGAGGGGCTCGACGCCAGGGCGCCCGGCGTGCGCGAGCTCGACATGAGCCGGATCGGCGCCGTGCTCACCGACGATCCCGACGCCCTGCTGGGCGGCCCGCCGGTCCGCGCCATGCTGATCCAGTCGGCCAATCCCGCGGTCTCCGCGCCCGACAGCGCCCGGGTGCGCGCGGGGCTGACGCGGCCGGACGTGTTCGTGGCCGTGCACGAGCAGTTCATGACCGAGACGGCCGCGCTCGCCGACCTCGTGCTGCCGGCCACCACCTTCCTGGAACACGACGACATCTACGGCGCCGGCGGCCACAGCCACATCCAGGCCGGGCCGGCGATCCTGGAGCCGCCGGGCGAGTGCCGCTCGAACCACGCGCTCCTGTCGGGGCTCGCCGCCCGGCTCGGCGCGGACCACGCGGGCTTCCGCCTGACCGCCCGGGACCTCGCCGACGCCACCCTCGCGCGCTCCGGCTGGGGCGGTCTCGACAGACTGGAGGCGGAGGGCTGGATCGACGCGCAGCCGGATTTCGCCGAGAGCCACTTCCTGACCGGGTTCGGCCATCCCGACGGGCGCTTCCGCTTCGCCCCCGACTGGGCGGCGCTGGGTCCGCGCGCGGCCGGCATGCCGGCCCTCCCGGATCACTGGCCGGAGGCCGAGCCCGCCGACGCGGAGCACCCGTTCCGGATGATCGCCCCGCCGGCCCGTCAGTTCCTCAACGCGACCTTCACCAACGTGCCCGAGTCGCTCCGCCGCGAGGGGCGGCCGACCTGCCTGATCCACCCGGCGGACGGCGTGCGGCTCGGGATCGGTACGGGCGACGCCGTCGAGGTCGGCAATGCCCGCGGTCGGGTCCGGTTGCACGCGCGGCTCGCCGAGGGGCAGCAGCCGGGCGTCGTGGTGGTCGAGAGCCTGTGGCCGAGCGCGGCCTTCGCGGGCGGGGACGGGGGCATCAACACGCTGATCGGGTCGGCGCCGGCCGCGCCCAACGACGGTGCCGCCTTCCACGACACTGCGGTCTGGGTTCGAGCGGCCTGAGCCGGGCGTTCGGGCCGTCGAAACTCACGCTCCTTTTCCGGTGCCCCCCTCGCAGAAGCCGGGGACGGACAATCGACAGCAATCCGTTGCCCGGAATCCCGGTCAGGCGCACGGCCGGTCGGGGTCGACGGGGTCGGGCGGCGCTCTCCCGCGCCCGCGCTTTCCCGCCCGCGGGCGGTGATCGTGACCGCGGGCCGGGCTAAGGCTCGGCCCTCGTCGACCCCGCCCCGCAGATGCCCTGGAGCGCGGTCCACGCGGCGCCCGACAGGATCTGCCGTTCGGGCGCCGCGGGTCCCGCCTGGGCGCGGATCGCGGCCGCGCGCTCGCGCGTGAAGGGATGGCTGCGCAGCAGGTCCAGCACGTCGCTCTTGCCGTCGTGCTTGTCCTTGGCGATGCGCTCGAGGATGTCGGCGAGCGCCGCGCCGTTGCCGCCCGCGCGCGTCATCAGGTCGACCGCGTAGGCATCCGCCGCCCGCTCGGCGTCGCGGCTGTAGCCGGCCGAGAGCACCGCGTCGCCCAGCGCGATGATGATGGTCGAGCCGGTCAGATCCCCGAGGACGAGGCTCAGGAGGAACGAGGTGCCCGATGCCCGGATGAGGGAGCGGGTCGGATCGCGTCTGCGGACATGGCCGAGCTCGTGCGCCAGAACCGCCGCGGCCTCGTCGGCCGATCGCGCCCGCGCGATGAGGCTCGAGAGCACGATCACGCGGGCGCCCGGCAGGGCGAAGGCGTTGGCCATCCCGTGCCGGCGCACGCTCACGGCGAGAGCCGGCGGCAGTGAGCCCTCAGCCTGCCCGGCCGCGACGAGGCGACCGACGAGCTTGTCGAGGGCCTCGCGCCCGGCGGGCTCCGCACAGGCCGGCGGGTCGCCGAGGAAGCGCAGGACTTGCGGCTCCGCCACCGCCCCGAGCCGCGACTCGGCCGCGTCCGGCACGAGCGGGGCGAGCAGGCCGGCGATCTGCGGGACGCCGAAGACCGCCACGAGCAGGACCGAGAGACCCGCCGCCAGAGACCAGAGCACGAGCCGCACCGTGCCGCCCGAACCCTCCCGAAGGTGCAGGTCCGGGCAGCGCGCGGCGAGCGCCGCGGCGAGCGTCGCGTCCGAGAATTCCACGCGGGCCGGCTCGTCGGCCGGACCGATCCGCATCAGCGGCGGCACCGAGACGGCGGCGCGCAGGTCCAGCAGGTTCCAGTCCCGGGCGACGTCCGGCCCGGAGACGCGGAAGCGGTCGTCGAGGCGCAGGGTGACGGGATGAGCCCGCGCGCTGACGCCGTCGAAGTAGCGGCCTTCGACCTCGATCGGCGCCCCGGCGGTCGCTTCGGAAGGGCTGATCAAGTCTCAGAAGCCGATCTGGAGGGCGCCCCCGACGTCGAGCGCGTCGGCGAGACCCTCCTGCAGGCCGCTGCCGGCGCCGCGGGACGAGGCGAGGACACTGTCCAGGGCTCGGGGATCCACGACCGTCGTGCTCGTCGCCACCGCCGCCCACAACCGGGCCTGCACCACGCGCACGTACAGCACCGCGAAGAGCGGCGCGCCGACGAGGTAGATGAGGACGACGAGCCCGTGGAGCATCCCGAGATCGCCCGCCGCCCGCGCGGCGAAGATCAGCAGCGCGGCGACAAGGCCCAGCACGACGAGGAAGCCCAGAAGCGACAGCATGTAGACGATGTAGGGCCAGTAGAACTGGCGCGCCTTGAGGCTCGAGGCGAGGCGGGCGTGACCGAGGCCGGCGGCGGCCATGAAGGCCCGCGTCTCCCGGGCGCGGTAATAGGGGATCAGAAGCAGCGCCGCGGGCACGCAGATCGCGGCCGCGAAGCCCATCGTCCGGAGGAGGACGCCGATATGCGAGGCCGCGTAAGCGGGATTGAGGATCGTCTCGCCGGCCCTGCCGCCGGGCTTCGGCACCAGCAGGTCGCTGGGCAGCGAGAAATCCGCCGCCGCCAGGAGGGCGATGCCGAGCCCGATCAGCGGCCCGAGCCCGACCACGTAGAGCAGAAGCCAGGGGCCGAGCACGCTGCGTCCACGCGCCGTCGAGTGCATCCGGCTGGTGCCGACCAGGGTGTGACCGATGCGGTAGCGCTCCAGGCTCGCCCGCATGAACGGGACGGCCAGGCCGACGGTGACGAGCGTGAGCAGCCACCAAGCGCCCGCGCGCGCCGCGTAGGCGAGCCCGGAGCCGTCCTGTCCGAGGCGTATGCCGCGCCACAGGGTCCGCATCGCCCGGTAGCGGCGTCCGCGGTAGATCGCGAACTGGCCCAGGAGGAACAGGAACACGAAGGAAATCACCACCGAGAACGGGGCGAGCGCGGGCGCGACGAGCGAGACCGCGAACAGCGCGACGTAGATCGGCACCAGGATCGCGAGCGCGACGAGGAAGCCCAGAAACAGTTCCTTGCCGGTTCCGGTGTACTCGGCGGGCGAGCCGTCGAGCGCGGTGCGCTCCCAGAAGAAGCGGCGCAGATTGGTGACGTACCAGAACCGGTAGATGCCGAAGGTCACCACCGAGAGCAGAAAGCCCTTCAACGCGAGCCACGTGAGTCCCTCGACCCGCGGATCGAAGGTTACGGCGGCCACGCGCGTGGCCGGAGCGCTGCTCCGCGCGTCGAACTCGGTGCCGGTTGCGGAATCCATGGATTCGTCGATCGTCCCGTCGCATTTCGCGGCGGGACACTACGAAGTGAGACCCGCGGTGACCAGTTCCGCGCGGACGCAATTCAATTCCGTCCCCGCAATGTCGTGCGGCGACCGCACGAGACCTGCGGCGTCGTCAACGAGCGACTTCCGGGTTCGAGGCGGTCATCGCAGGCTATCGCGGCCGAGCCGGCCCGGTGAGGGAGGCGTCGCGCTCGGCCGGAGCGGCTCGACGGCGGCGCAGAACCGGCGCGACCGCCACGGCCTGAGCGCCGTCAGCCCAGGACAGCGAGGGCCGCGGCCAGATCGGCGACGAGATCGTCCGGGTGCTCGATCCCGATCGACACCCGGATCGTCGCGTCCGTGATCCCGAGCCGGTCGCGCACCGCCTTCGGCACGCCGGAATGGGTCGTGGAGGCCGGGTGGCTGGCGAGCGACTCCGTCCCGCCGAGGCTGACGGCGAGCTTGAACAACTGGAGGTGGTTGAGGACCTGGAACGCCTCGGCCTCGCCGCCGACGATGTCGAACGAGAATGTCGAGCCCGGTGCCGCGCACTGCCTGGCGTAGACCTGCGCCTGATGCGATCCGGGCTCGAGATGCGCGAGATGGTGAAGGCGCGCCACCTTCGGGTGCTCCGCCAGCATCCGGCCGACGATCTCGCCGTTGCGGTTCGCGGCGCTCATGCGCAGCGACAGGGTCTCGAGCGAGCGCCCGAGCATCCAGCAGGAATGCGGGTCGAGACCGGTCCCGATCGCCGAGCGCAGCAGCCGCACCGGCTTCATCCGCGCCGCCGAGCCGAGGGCGGCGCCGGCGATCAGGTCCGAGTGGCCGCCGACATACTTGGTCAGGGAGTAGACCGAGATGTCGGCGCCTTCGCGCAGCGGGTGCTGGAAGAGGGGCCCGAGCAGGGTGTTGTCGCAGACCACCATCGGCGCCGCGCCGCCCTGCCGGGCACCGATCTCCTCGGCGACCGCGCGGACAAGGCTGAGGTCGACGAGGGTGTTGAGCGGGTTCGAGGGGGTCTCGACCATGACGACGCTGACCCGTCCCGCGTCGGCCGCCCGGTGGGCCGCGGCGCGCACGCTCGCCGGGTCGGTCCCGTCCGAGAACCCGAACGGCGCGATGCCGAACCCGGCCAGGGTCTTGGCGATCAGCGTCTCGGTGCCGCCGTAGAGGGGCTGCGAGTGCAGGATCGCGTCGCCGGGCCGGGCGAACGCCAGGATCGTGGTGGCGATCGCCGACATGCCGGAGGAGAAGACCAGCGCCGCCTCGGCTTCCTCGAAGACGGCCAGCCGATCCTCGACGATCTCGCTGTTCGGATGATTGAAGCGCGAGTAGACCAGCCCCGCCGCCTCGCCGACCGGCGGTTCGCGCCGCCCGGAGACGTAGTCGAAGAAGGCTTTGCCGTGCTCGGCGGAGGTGAAGACGAACGTCGATGTCAGGAAGACCGGCGGCTTCACCGCACCCTCGGACAGGGCCGGATCGTAGCCGTAGCCGAGCATCAGCGTCTCGGGATGGAGCGGGCGGTTGCCGAGTTCCTTCTTGTGGTAGCGGTCGTCCGACATGCTGACCTCGCTCCGACAGGACGCCAGCGCGGAGCTGGACAGCCCGGATGCGCTCCGGGTGCGGGAGCACGGCACAGCCGTGCCGATCTTCCCGTACGGGCGCAGGGGCAGTTTAATGCGTGCCCGCGAGCTCGATCAATCTCGACTCCGGTCTTGAGCCGATCTGGAAACGTTCCGACCGATTGCTTGGTCTGCAGAGTGATATTAAATTTCACGATGATTTACATTCAAAGTGTTCGGCACACGTTCCGGAGCACGGACCGGTTCTCGACCGCGTCGCGGAGTTCGTTCCGATAGGCTGCCGGGCCGAGATACTGCCCGAGGGGCAGGTCGGGCGCCTCCTGAATCGCCCGCGCCTGGATGCCGTGCCGTCGACACCCGCTTCGGCGAGGATCCCGCTAACGTCCCGGCAAGCGTCGAGCTCGCGGCGGTCCGGGCCTCGCCGCGCGCTCCATGAGTTCGCGACCGCGGCTCATCGCAGCCTTTCACGACCTTCGATAGCGACCCGCTGACCCCCTATCGCGCTTCAGCCCCGTCCTTTCACCCGCGGTCACGTTGTCGCTGCCCGATCAGGTATGATCCAAGTGATGGAATTTTACCGCGAGAGACGCGAGCATGTGATCTTTCCGTGCGGCAGAAGACCATGTTTTTCGACCAAAAGGCGCTGATAGGTCGCCATATTCTAGTCGTGGAAGATGATTATTTTGCCGCAGCACACGTCAAAGACTGCCTGCGCACACATGGTGCAACCATCGAGGGGCCCTGGTCGAACGTCGAACATGCCATGTCATCGCTCGATCGGAGTATCGATCGCATCGATTCGGCCGTTCTCGACATCGACCTTCAGGACGGGAAGAGAAGCTATCCAATCGCCAAACGCCTCGATTGGGCCGGAATACCTTATATATTCGCGAGCGCCCATCCGCTATCGCAGATCCCGGAAGAATATCGAGACTGCCTCAACATCGGAAAGCCCCATTCAGATCACAGGCTGATCTGCGGCCTCAGCCAGCTTCTAGAGGGCACCTTCGAGAGCAAGCTCTATCGGGCGCTGACAAGGCTGGGGGCGGTGAGCCGACATATCCAAGCAGGAGAGCGGCGCGTCGCTCAACAGCGAGAGCGGGTTGCTCGATTCCGAGGCATGCGGCACAGCCTCAATCTTGCCGAAGAATTGCTGGAGGAGCTGTTGAATAGTCTTTCCGCCCTGGAAGACACCCGTGCGAAATTTCTTGACGAACTTCGCCTGATACAAGCTGGTGCGCTTTGATCCCGGGCGGGTAGCGTCGAATTCTACCTAGCGCGAGGAGCAGGCGTGACGCTGCTCGTGGCGTCGCCTTCAGGATTCGGGGAATTCACGTCGTCGTCGCTGAGCTCGGAACAATTGATGGACGGCGGAGGGTCGGGGCGACGAACGAGATGCTCCGTCTGATCCAGCAACGTCCGTGAGCGTCGGATCGCCTGCAACGAGGTCTCCAGGAGCCACTGATCGTATCCAGCCGACAGTCGAGCTTTGGGGGACGAGTTTGCCAAGAGGCTGCTCCGCGTCATGCAGGCGGGAGCACACGTATCTCTCAGCCACCAGCGCCCACGGGTTCGAGAACCGGCTGGTGATCGCGACATCCTACGCCGGTCTGGCTGGAGCGCCTAATCGCAGGCGGTCCGGACGCTCGGCGCGCATCAGCCAATGGGCGTGCTCTCGACGCTGGTCGTCAGCCCCGATGCGAAGTCGCGCGGCGGCCGACGGATCGACGCTCTCGGGAAGCGTCGAGGGCGTCCCCTGCGGCCGCCCTGCCGCGACCCGGACCGGCCGCTAGCGGCCGGACCGGGCCGATCGCCGAGCATGCGCTGTCGTCGGACCTGCGCCCGAGACCCTTGCACCACCGGCCGCTGGTCAGGGGGCGGATCTCGAAAGCAGCCACCACCGGCCGTTCGGCAACCTCGGCTCGGGGCGGTGAACGGACGTTTGTTCGACGCCGGGGATCGGAGATCCTGCTGCGCGCCGCTCGCGATCCTGCGCAATATGCCGTCTCGCGTGTCGAAAGGTGCGCGCTGCGCGCAGCACATCCGAGCACAACTCGGTTCCGGCGCTGTAAAACCTCGGCCGGTAATCCATACCTTAGAATAAATTCACTTTTGAATCGTTGTAAGTGTGTGATCTATAACACGTTTTCGGCTTGATCAACGATCCGTGAACGGCGAACACGTGGGCACTGCGCCGCCGGAGGCGCTCGTCAGCGTGATCTATGTCGTATCGCTCGCTCCTCACCCTCCTCCTCGCCACCACTGCTCTCGCCGGGCCCGCGAGGGCGCAGGACGGCTCCGTTCAGCTCAACGAGATCTCGGTCGAAGCGGCGTCGCCCGGCAATTCCGCCCCCGGCCTGACGGGCTCGGGCGGCCTCAACGTGAGCGGGGGCGACGGCGGTACGGCAAGCACCAGCGGCGGCGGTGGCGGTCCGTCCGGGATCACCGGTTACACCGCCCGGGTCGCCACGACCGCAACGAAAACCAACACGCCGCTGATCGAGGTCCCCCAGTCCGTGTCGGTGGTCACCCGCGAGCAGCTGAACGACCGCAACGTTCAGACCTTCACCGACGCGGTCAACTACGTCCCCGGCGCCGTATCCGCCCGGTCCGGCTTCGATCCGCGGTTCGATCAGATCTTCATCCGCGGCTTCGACGTGCTGACCAATCAGGGAATCTACCGAGACGGGTTGCGCGTGATCGGGACCGGCTTCGCCTACCCGAAAAGCGAGCCCTACGGCGCGGAGGCGCTCACCATCCTGCGCGGGCCCGCCTCCGGCCTCTACGGCCTCGGCTCGCCCGGCGGCATCCTCGACATCACGACCAAGCGTCCCGTCTTCGCGCCGTTCGGCGAGGTGCAGTTCCAAGCCGGCAGCTTCGACCGCTTCCAGGGCAACTTCGACGTCGGGGGGCCGATCGAGGGTTCGGGCGGCACCATGGCCTACCGTCTCACCGGCGTGCGCCGCGAGGCGGGCACCTTCATCGGTCTGGGCACGACCGACGACCAGCTCTATCTCGCTCCCGCGTTCACCTGGAAACCGTCGGCCGATACCACATTCACGTTCCTCAGCGAGTTTCAGGTCACGAATACGCCGGCGGCGACGTTCTTTTACAATGACCCGGGCTTTCGGGTGTCCAAGTTCTACCAGGGCGACCCGCGCTTCATCGGCCTCGATCAGACGCAGTACCGGGTCGGCTACGCCTTCGAGCACTTCATCACGCCGGACCTCATTTTTCGCCAGAATTTCCGGCACTACGGGCTCTTCCTGAGCGCCAAGTACGTCGACATCAACAACATCAACGAAGCACGCACGATCGGCACGCGCGATACGGGCTACATTCGCGAGGGCCTGGTGCAGCAGACGCTGGACAACCAGCTGGAAGCCCGCTTCGCTACAGGCCCGGTCGCGCACACCGTGGTCGGCGGCGTCGACTACGCCCGGTACAGCCTGAGCGCCCGCTTCGGGTTCGGGCTGGCTCCGGACCTCAACCTCGTCACGCGGAATTACGGCCAGCAGTTCATCCCGACGCCCCCCCTGGCGCCCGCGTCGCGCCAGAGCCAGGACCAGATCGGTGTCTACCTGCAGGATCAAGCCAAGTTCGGAAACTTCATCCTGACGCTGAACGGGCGGCACGACTGGGTCTTCCAGAACAACTACGCGACGCCGGACAGCGCGGTCTCACGTCAGGACAACAGCGCCTTCACGGGCCGGGTCGGCCTGGGCTACGTCCTGGCACCGGGGCTGGTGCCCTACGCCAGCTACGCCACGACCTTCACGCCGCAGGTGGGCATCGACCGGAACGGGCAGGCGTTCAAGCCCGCCACGGGCGACCAGATCGAGGCCGGGGTCAAGTACCTGATCCCCGGCACCAATATCCAGACGGCGTTCGCCGGCTTCGACATCAACCAGTCGAACATCCTGATCCCCGACGCGGGCAACCTCGCGTTCCAGACCGCCGGCGGCGCCGTGCGCTCGACGGGCTTCGAGGCCGAGGCCACGGCCAACCTCGCGCCGGGCACGAACCTGACGATCGCCTACACACACGTCGACATCCGGTTCGTGAACTCGGTCTCGGCCACCGGTCAGCCGATCGCCGGGAACCGCGTGTCCGGCATCCCCAGCGACACCTACGCGTCGTTCCTGACCTACGCCTTCCCGCCTTCCTCGGCCCTGCGCGGTCTGCAGATCGGCGGCGGCATCCGCTTCATCGGATCCAGCTTCGCCGACGACCAGAACACGGTGCGCAACACCGCGGTCACCCTCTACGACGCGCTGGTCGCCTACGACTTCGCGGCGCTGGATCCGAAGTACAAGGGCTTCCGGGCGCAGATCAACGCCTACAATATCTTCGACCGTAACTACACGACCTGCTCGTTCGGGTTCTGCAACTTCAACCAGCCGGCACGAGTCATCGGTAGCCTGATCTATCGCTGGTGAGAGCGTCCATCTCCGGCGCCTGCGTGTTCCGAGGCCCGGCCTCCAGGAGGACACGACGATCGTGGCCCGCCGCGCGGCGGGCCACGATCGCGATGGCGGGGGCGCGGATCGACGTCCGCCCGGGCGATCTGCGACCGCTGGATCACTCATCGACGGCGCAGGTCTTGAGGCGCTCCGATACGCCGGAGGGCGCGGGCCCCGGCGATGAGGCTCCGATCTACACGCGCCGAATGACCGACCCGGCCTTCCTGGCGGGTCGGGCGGCTACGCTCAGGCGGGTGTCGCCAGGTCGCCGGCGATAGGCCGCCCGGCGTTCGGCCCCACAAGGGCGCTGTGCGGCCACCGCGACATTCGCGCCGTCGACCGACGGTTCTCCACATCCTGACCGCGGCCTCGAGCGCGATCCGAACCCGATCGTCGTCTGCCTCAGGATTTCCGATCCAGACGCTTCCGGAAATCGTGCTTGATGAGCGGGTGCGGCCATTTAGCCTTTCCTATCGAGATCTGCTCGGGTTGAGGACGAACAGCTCTCCACGTGACGTCGGCAGGACGTCCTGAGCGGGCGTGACGCAGAAGCTCGAGGCAGACGCAGCGCCCGCGTCCGGAGAGACATGTCCGGGATAGGCGCCGATAGTCCGTGCGGCCGTTTCCGGGAGGGGGCGCTTGGATGATCGATCGGCGTAAAATGATCGAAAATCGAGACCGCGCTCTGACGGAGCGAATCTCGATCGAAACCGGAACAGTTTCTCCAGGATAAAATACATCTCTGGCATTCGATTTGCTCGGCGCGCGGTACTGCAGAGAAAGGAACTGTCGACGTGATGCGTCTTCTGACCCCGCTCCTCGCGGCCTCCGCCCTGGTCGCATCCATCATCCCGGTGCGGGCGGCCGAGAAGCTCGTCGTCAGCACCTGGGGCGGCAGCTTCCGCGATCTGATCGACGAGGCCATCGCCACGAAGTTCAAGGCGGAGACCGGCGCCGAGGTCGAGTACATCACCGGCGGTACCATCGACCGGCTCAACAAGGCCAAGCTCGCCAAGGACGCGCCCGAGAGCGATGTGACCTTCACGACCGCCCATGTCGGCTGGCTCTACGTCAATGACGGCCTGTTCGAGACGCTCGACATGGCCAAGATCCCGAACGCGGCGAACCTCGTCGAGCAGGCCCGGGTCAGCCCGGCGCATCTCGGCACTTGGGGCTACGTCTACACGATCGGCTACCGCGCGGACCTGACGCCCAAGGGCATGACCTTCGGCTCCTGGGCCGATCTCTGGGACCCGAAGCTCAAGAACAGCCTGGCCGCGCCCGATTTCGACCCGAGCCACATCATCGCCGTCTCGGCGCTGCTCTCGGGCGGCGACCCGGCGACCTGGGAGAAGGGGCAGGCCAAGCTGGAGGCGCTGAAGCCGAACTTCCGGGCCTTCTACACCAACGATGCCAACAGCCAGCAGCTGATCGCCACCGGCGAGACGCCCGTTCAGGTCGTGCTGACCATGAACGCCTACTACATGAAGGGCCAGGACGTGCCGGTCACCGTGGTGATCCCGAAGGAGGGTGGGGTTCTCGGCATCGACACGGTCGCGATCAACAAGGGTTCCAAGAAGGCTGAGCTCGCCTACAAGTTCATCAACATCGCTCTCGATCCCGAAGTACAGGCCAAGATCGCGCAGCTGAAGAAGGGCAGCCCGACCGTCACCAACGCCAAGGTCGATCCCGAGATCGCCAAGCTGCCGGGTGTGTTCACCACCGCCGAGCAGTGGAAGACCCAGGCGATCAACATCGACCCGAAGCTCCGGGCCGAGAAGACCGCGCTCTGGCGCAAGTGGTTCGCCGAGAACATCATGGCGCGCTAGGGCCCGCGCCATGCGCCTCGCTCGACGGGAAGCCTCATGACACCCGCGATCCGCCGCCGGCCCTTCCTGCCGCTGTTCGTGACGCCGGCGGTGCTGGTCGCCGCCGCCATCGTGGCCGCCATGGCGGCGATCCTGCGCTACAGCCTGCACGCCTACGTGCCGGGATCCCTCGACGTCGGCGGTCTCACGCTGGAGAACTTCTCCGATCTCGGCCGCCCGATCGTGCTCCGGGCGCTGCGCGACACGGTGCTGATCTGCTTCGAGACGGCGCTGATCACCCTGGTCGTCGGCTACCCCGTCGCCTACGCCCTGGTGCGCACCCGCTCGCTGCTGCTGAAGTCCGTCATCCTGATCGTCGCGGTGACCCCGCTCTTCCTCGGCGAGGTGGTGCGCACCTATGCCTGGACGGTGGTGCTCGGCAATTCCGGCTTCGTGAACGCCACCTTGCGCCAGCTCGGCCTGATCGAGCGGCCGATCCAGCTCATGTTCACCGAGCTCGGGGTGATCATCGCCCTCGTGCACGTCACGCTGCCGGTGATGGTCATCATGCTGGCCGCGGCCCTCGCGCATATCGACCGCGACTACGAGCGCGCGGCCCAGAGCCTCGGCGCCGGGCCGGTGCGCACGTTCCTCACCGTGACGCTGCCGCTCTCGATGCCCGGCGTGGTGGCGGGCTTCACCACCGCCTTCGCCTGGACGTTCAGCGCCTTCGCGACGCCCCAGGTGATCGGCGGCGGAAAGGTCGGGGTCGTCTCGACGCTGGTCTACCAGCTCGGCCTGTCCTCCTTCAATTTCCCGGTCGCGGCGTCCCTGAGCCTCGCCGGCCTGGTCCTGGCGCTCGGAACGATGTGGCTCGTGCGCCGCTGCGCCCGCCCGCTCGAAGCCCTCGGAGGCCACTGATGCGCCGCGGCCTCCGCACCCGGCTCCTCGGGATCTCCGGCAGGGTCCTCGTCGGGCTGATCCTCGCCTTCATCGTGCTGCCGGCCTTCGTGGTGACGCTCGCCGCGTTCAACGACCGGGCGATCCTGAGCTTCCCGCCGGCCAAGTACTCGACGCGCTGGTTCACCCGGGCCCTGACCTACCGGGATTTCCAGACGGGCCTGTGGAACAGCCTCGTCGTCACCGCCTGGGCCTCCACGCTCGCGCTCGCCGTGGGCACCGGCTTCGCGATCGCCCTGAAGCGATACGCTTTCCGCTTCAAGGCGGCGCTGGAGGGCGTGCTGCTCTCGCCGCTGATCGTGCCGCACTTCACCATCGGCCTCGGCCTCCTGGTCCTGGCCACCGGCATCGGTGCGGCGCGGGGCTTCTCCGTCGTGGTCCTCACCCACGTCGTGGTGGTGCTGCCCTTCGTGATCCGCTCGGTCTACATCTCGCTGCAGAACATTGACGAGCGGCTGGAGCTGGCCGCCGCGAGCCTCGGCGCCCGGCCGGGCCGCGTGCTCACCACCGTGACCCTGCCGCTCCTCGCGCCCGGCCTCGCCAGCGGCTGGCTGTTCGCGGCGATCCTGTCCTTCAACGAGTTCACCGCCTCGCTCTTCGTGACGGGGCAGGCGACCCAGACCCTGCCGGTGGCGATGTACGGCTACGTCCGCGAGTTCGCGGACCCGACGCTCGCGGCCGTCTCGGTGATCTACATCGCGGTCACGGCCCTCGCCCTGATCATCGCCAACACGTTCCTCGGGCTCGGCAAGGTTCTGAATGTTGAGCAAGGCTCTTGATCTCACCGCGGCGGGACCCCGGCCCGCCACGGCCGCGGCGCCCCGGGCAAGACCGGCGGTCCGCCTCGACGGCGTGGTCAAGCGCTTCGGCGCGGTCACCGCGCTGGAGGAGAGCTGGCTGCAGGTGGAGCAGGGCGAGTTCCTGACGCTGCTCGGACCCTCGGGCTGCGGCAAGACCACCCTGCTCAACCTGATGGCGGGCTTCCTGGAGGCGGATGCGGGCGAGATCTTCATCGGGGACGACCTCGTGACCGCCACTCCGCCCTACGAGCGCGAGGTCGGCATCGTCTTCCAGAACTACGCCCTGTTCCCGCACATGAGCGTCGCGAAGAACGTCGGCTACGGTCTGCGCGTGCGCGGCGTGCCGAGACGGGAGATCGCCGCGCGCGTGGAGGAGGTTCTCGCCCTCGTGAAGCTCTCGGGCTTCGCGGACCGCTCGCCCCGGCAACTCTCCGGCGGCCAGCAGCAGCGCGTCGCGCTCGCCCGCGCCCTCGTCATCCGCCCGAAGGTCCTGCTCCTCGACGAGCCGTTCTCGGCGCTCGACAAGAACTTGCGCGGGGCGATGCAGGTCGAGCTGAAGGAGATCCAGCGCCGGCTCGGCGTGACGACGGTCTTCGTCACGCACGACCAGGGCGAGGCACTGAGCATGTCGGACCGGATCGTCGTGATGTCGGCCGGTCGCGTCCGGCAGATCGGCACGCCGGATCAGGTGTACCGTCACCCGCAGGACCGCTTCGTGGCGGGCTTCATCGGCGACGTGAACCTCCTGCCCGGCCGCCTCGAAGCGCGGGCGGGCGAGCGCGCGACGGTCGCGGTCGGTGACCTGCGCCGCGAGGTCGAGGCCGACACCTTGCGGGACTGTGCGACCGGCGCCGCGGTCGACGTGTTCGTGCGGCCGGATCACCTCGGCGTGCGCCCGGCGGGCGAGAGCGGCACCCTGCCGGCCCGGGTCGCGGCCCTCGTCTACCAGGGCTCGCACATCGACCTGCATATCGACCTGCACGCCGACCTCCGTTCCGGTCCCATGAGCGGCGGGCGGGTGGTGGTGCGGATGCCGGGGCACGGGGCGCTCGCCACCTACGCCCCCGGATCGCCGGTGGCCCTGCTCGTGCCGCAGGCAGGCCTCGTCGCCTTCCCGGCCGAGCCGGGTAGCCCGAATGGACAAGCGGGCCGGACGGGCTCGGGACAGGACGATCCGGCCCGATGAAGCTCCTCTACGCGCGAACCTCGCCCTATGTCCGCAAGGTCCTGGTCCTGGCCCACGAGACCGGTCAGGCCGAGGCGATCGAGATCGTTCCGGTCACGGCCACGCCGACCGAACGCAATCCCGAGACGGTGGGCCACAACCCGCTCGGCAAGATCCCGGCCCTGGTGCTGGCGGATGGAACCGCGCTGTTCGACAGCCGGGTGATCTGCGAGTACCTCGACGCGCGCTCCGTCGGTCCTCGCCTCTTCCCGGAGGGGGAGGCCCGTTGGGACGCGCTCGCCCACCAAGCCCTCGCCGATGGGCTGCTCGATGCCGCGCTGCTGCTCCGCTACGAGCGCGTGATGCGGCCGGCCTCGTCGCGCTGGGATGCCTGGGAGGTGGGGCAGATCGCGAAGGTCGCCGGCGCCCTCGACCGGATCGAGGCGACCCGCGTCGGGCCTGCGGACGCGCTCGACATCGGCACGGTCGCCACGGCCTGCGCCCTCGGCTACCTCGATTTCCGCTTTCCCGACCTCGGATGGCGCACCGGACGGCCCGCTGCGGCCGCGTGGTACGAGGCGTTCGCGCGGCGTCCGTCGATGCAGCGCACGAAGCCCGAGGATTGATGCGCGACCTCGAACGCGGCGCTCGCGCCCGCCCCCGGAGCCCTCGGCGGCTTCGGATTTTCCGAACTACGACCCCAGCAAGTGCTTGTTGTTGAGACCGACCGGATTGCTATCCTCAATGCGCTCAAGCCTGAAGGCGGGCGCCACCGTTCGATCCCGACACGTCGCGCGGCCGGGTGCGTGCCCTCTGCCTGCCATGGCGGGCCGCCCTGTTCTCGGGGCGCCCCTCGGCGCCACGGCGACAGGCAGCCTGCGCTCTTGCCCGAGGTAGGAACGACCCGATGACCGTCCACAAGCGGATCCGTCCCTTCAACACCCGCGACACCTATCCGGAGCAGCAGCTCGACAACGATCTCTGCCAGACCGTGGTGGCCCGGGGCCAGATGGTCTTCGTGCGCGGCCAGATCGGTCAGGACCTCGACAGCTCCGAGAGCGTCGCGATCGGCGACGCCGCCGGTCAGGCCGAGAAGGCGATGGCCAATATCGCGATGCTGCTGGAAGAGGCCGGATCGCGGCTCGAGCACATCTGCAAGATCACGATCTACCTCGTCGACCCGCGCTACCGCGAGCCGGTCTACCGCACGGTCGGCCGCTGGTTGAAGGGCGTCCATCCGGTCTCGACCGGGATCGTGGTCTCCGCGCTCGCCCGGCCCGAGTGGCTGGTCGAGATCGACGCCATCGCGGTCATCCCGGAGGCGGCATGACGTTCTCGATCGTGGCGCGCTGCGCGTCGACCGGCATGTTCGGCGTCGCGGTCTCGTCCTCCTCACCCGCCGTCGCGGCGCGGTGCGCCCATGCCCGTGCGGGGATCGGCGCGGTCGCGAGCCAGAACGTGACCGACCCGCGGCTCGGCCGGCGCGCCCTGGACCTGATGGCGCTCGGCGCCGACGCCGAGGAGACCGTCGCCGTCCTGCGGCGGACCGGCGGCCCGATGGCGTACCGCCAAGTGCTCGTCGTGGACGCGGCTGGCGGCACGGCGATCCATTCCGGGCCCAAGGCGCTCGGGACCTGGGCCGAGGCGCGCGCCGAGAACGTCGCCTGCGGCGGCAACCTGCTGGCCGACGCGCGCGTGCCCGCCGCCATGGTCGAGGCTTTCCTCGGCACGTCCGGCCATCTCGGCGATCGTCTGCTCGTCGCGATGCGGGCGGCCCTCGCCGCCGGCGGGGAGGCCGGCCCGGTGCGGTCGGCCGGCCTGATGCTGGTGCGCGAGGTCGCGTGGCCCGTCGCGGACCTGCGCGTCGACTGGACGGAGGATTGCCCGATTGCCGGCCTCGCCGCGCTGTGGGACCTCTACCGGCCGCAGCTCGAAGCCTACGTCACCCGCGCCCTCGACCCGGTCTCGGCCCCGAGCTACGGAGTCCCGGGCGACCTATGATCGAGGACGGGACGCGAGGCGGCATCGAGGTCGGGCCGGCCGCTCGCTGAAGGCAGCGAATGCGGTTCACCCTGCGCCAGCTCGAATACTTCATCGCCGCCGGCCAGACCGGCAGCATCACGCTCGCTTCCGAGCGCATCCACATCTCGCAGCCCTCGATCTCGACGGCCATCGCGCATCTGGAGCGGGAACTCTCCGTGCAGCTCTTCGTCCGTCACCACGCGCAGGGGCTCACGCTGACGCCGATCGGCCGCGAGGTGCTGCGCGAAGCCAAGGCCCTCGTGGAGCAGGCCGAAGGCCTCTACACCCTGGCGTCCGAGGCGGGAGGACAGGTGCGGGGCCCCCTCTCGCTCGGCTGCATGGTGACGCTCGCGCCGATGCTGGTGCCCGAACTCGCCCACGCCTTCACCACCGCCTTCCCGGCCACGCAGATCCGCTACGTCGAGGGCGACCAGGAACAGCTCATCGTCGGCCTGCGCCGCTCCGAGACCGAGGTCGTGCTGACCTACGACCTGCACGTGCCGGACGACATCCACTTCACCCCGCTCGTCGACCTGCCGCCGCACGTCCTGGTGGCGGAGGGGCACTCGCTGGCGGAGCAAGCCGCCGTCGCGATGACCGACATCGTGGACGAGCCGATGATCCTCCTCGACCTGCCGCTGAGCCGCGAGTACTTCCTCGCCCTGTTCATGGCCGAGGGCCTGCAGCCGAAGATCGCCGCGCGCTCCGCCCACCAGGAGGTGGTGCGCACGATGGTGGCCAACGGCCACGGCTACACCCTGTTCAACGTGCGCCCGCGCTCCGACCTCGCGCTCGACGGGAAGCGGCTCCGGCGGGTGCGGCTCGCCGGCACGCATCGCCCGATGCGCATCGGCCTCGCGCGCCTGAAGCAGCTCAACCGCTCGCGCCTCGTGGAGGCCTTCGAGACCCATTGCCGGGCCTTCATCTCGGACGCCTACATCCCCGGCATGGTCGCGCCCGCCATCGAGCGGCGGGTACCGCGCTGAAGCCCTGCCCGGCGCGGCGAGCCCCCGAGGAACGTCCCGAGGAAATCCCCGAGGAAAGCCCGATGACCGCGCCGATCCCGATCCTGTTCCTGAACGGTCCGAACGCCAACCTGTACGGCCTCGACCCGAGCGGCACCTACGGCACGGAGAGCTTCCCCGTGCTCAAGGCGCGCTGCGAGCGGCACGCCGAGAGCGTCGGGGTCGGCCTCGACTTCCGGCAGTCGAACCACGAGGGCGTGCTCGTGGATTGGATCCAGGAGGCGCGGGGCACGGCCGCGGGCCTCGTCATCAACGCGGCCGGGCTCACCTACACCTCCGTGGCGATCCTCGACGCGCTGCTGGCCTTTCCCGGACCCATCGTCGAGGCTCACATGAGCAACATCTGGAAGCGGGAGCCTTTCCGTCACCATTCCTACGTCTCGCGGGCCGCGACCGGCGTGGTCGCGGGGCTCGGCGGCCTCGGCTACGAGCTGGCCATCACCGCCCTCGCCACCCTGGTGCGGGAGGCCCGCGCGTGACCGAGACCCTGGTGTTCGCGAGCGCCGTCGACCCGATCGAGCCCTGGCGCGCGGCGCTGGAGGCGCTGCTGCCGGACGTGCGCGTCAGGACGCCGGACGAGATCGGGCCCGGGGACGATGTCCGCTACGCGCTGGTCTGGAAGCCGCCGGCCGGATTCTTCGCGCGGCATCCCGGCCTGCGGCTCGTCACCATCCTGGGCGCGGGCGCCGACGCGCTCGTCGGCCGGGACGACCTGCCCGACGTGCCGATCACCCGCCTGTCCGACCCCGAGATGGCACGGATGATGACCCACTACGTGCTGTTCGCGGTGCTGCGCTACGCCCGCGACATCCCGGCCTTCGAGGCGGCCCAGCGGGCCGGCCGCTGGCACTACGTCCATCCGCGCGAGGCCCGGGAAATCCGGGTCGGCGTGCTGGGCCTCGGCGAGCTCGGCGGCGCGGCGGCGCTCGAACTTGCGCGGCAGGGGTTCTCCGTCGCCGGCTGGTCGCGCACGCCGAAGGCGCTTTCCGGAGTCGACTGCCACGCGGGACCGGACGCGCTGATCCCGTTTCTCGCGCGGAGCGAGATCCTGGTGGTGATGCTGCCGCTGACCCCTGAGACCCGGCGCCTGGTCGGAGCGGCCGAGATCGCTGCGCTGCCGCGGGGTGCCGCACTCATCAACGTGTCGCGCGGGGCCGTGATCGACGAGGCGGCGCTCGTTGCGGCTCTGGCGGCCGGCCACCTCGGCGGGGCGACGCTCGACGTGTTCGAGACCGAGCCGCTCGCGGCGGGACACCCGCTCTGGGGGATGGAGAGCGTCCTCGTCACGCCGCACCTCGCCTCGGTGGCGATCCCCGCCTCCGCGGCCCGGCAGATCGCCGAGAACATCCACCGGGTGCGCGCGGGCCGCGCGCCCGAGCACCGCGTGGACCTGACGCGGGGCTACTGAGAGGCTGGCACGGACGATCTCACGGCCGACGCCCGTTTCCTGCGGCGCCTCCGGCCCGGGTCCGGCCCGTCAGGCCCGGGTATAGGCGTCGTAGTTGCGCTGGATGACGATGTGGTCGGCGATGTGCTTCGCGTCCTGCCAGCAGCCGTAGATGAAGGCGGAGGCGCGGTTGGTCAGGTCGGGCAGGCCGAGGAAGTAGATGCCGTTCTCCGCGGAGACGCCGCGCTTGTGCAGGGGCATGCCCTGCTCGTCGAACGCGTCGACGTCGAGCCAGCTGAAATCGTACCGGAAGCCGGTCGCCCACAGGATGGTGCCGATGCCGGCTCTGCCCAAGTCGAGGCTGAGGATCGGCTCCTTGAGGCAGTCCGGGTCCTCGTAGCGCTGCCACGCCTCGGGCTCGGGCGGCAGGTCCATGCCCTTGCGCACGATATAGGCGTCGGCGTCCCGGAGGACCTCGAAATAGGCCTCGTCGCCCTCGGCGATGTTCCGCACGAGGTCGTCCGCGAAGTGGAGCGTGCCGTTCTCGTAAGCCTGGGTCACGCCGACCAACGTGACGCCCATATGCGCCAGGCGCCGGAAATCGACGGTCCGGCCGCCCTCGTAGCCGCTCACCGCGAAGGCGACGTGGCGCTTCTTGCGCTTCGACTTGACTTCGTCCCAGAGGCCGAGCGCGCCCAGCCACCAGCAGTAGTCCCGCTGGCGATAGGCGCGGGGCGGCCGGTAGTGCTCGCCCACGGACAAGTAGACTCGCCGTCCAGCCTTGCAGAGCTCCTCCGCGATCTGCGAGCCGGACGCGCCGCATCCGACGACCAGCACGGCGCCGTCCGCCAGCTGGCCCGGATTCTTGTACGCTGAGGAGTGTAACTGATGGACCGCCGCGTCCCCGGGAACGATGTCCGGGAACGAGGGCACTTGGAACGGCCCGGTCGCGGCCACGACGCGCCGCGCCTCGAAGATGCCGTCCGACGTCGTCACGGTGTAGCCGGGGCGACCCTGGCTGTGCCTGACGAGCCTGACCTCCACGCCGGTCCGGATGGGAGCCTCGATCATCGCGGCGTAATCGTTGAAGTATCTCGCGACGCGATCTTTGCCCGGAAAAGCGTCCGGATGCACATCCTCGAACGTCAGGTTCGGGAAGCGGTCGTGCCACGCCGGCCCGTTCGCCACGAGCGAGTCCCAGCGCATGGAGCTCCAGTTCTCCGCGATACGGCTCCGCTCCAGCACGATGTGCGGGATCTTCAATGCGCTGAGATGCTCGCTCATCGCGATACCCGACTGGCCCGCTCCCACGACCAGGGTGTCGGTGGTTTCGACTGCCATGTCAGCTCCCGAAAGCTCGCAGACTCTTCAATCACGAGATCCGCCGGCGGCGTCGGAACCGGCCGGATTGGACCTGCTGTACGCGGGGTCGGCGACGGTGATTGGTGAGTCGGGTCTGCTGGAACGGGCCGCAGATGAGAAGTACGATTATCGTATGGTGTGCTTCGGAAAATGCGAATTGCTCATCCGAGCTGACGTCTGCGGTGCGCGGTCGTCCTGCCGGCGCGGGCGCGCGCGCTGAGATCCCGAGGCAACCGACCCCGACCGGTCGCCGAAAGCGGATGATCGCACGGCAACGTCCGAGCGCCCTCATCTCACCGCGTCCGCTCGCGAGCACCCAGGACGGCGACGGCCTCTGCCGATCCGCCGCGCCCCATTCGATCCTAGAGACGGCATGCGGTTCTTCCGAAGATCCCCTCTCGGGCACTCTCCGACTCGCGCCTGGGCCAAGCGAGCATCCACTCGCTCACGGTCGGGCGTCGCAGCGAACAGACCGGTATCGGCCAGGATCAGCCGGTTGCTCCGCGCCCGTCGGGAGGTTCGCCGGTCGCCCCCGGCAGCTCCCAAGCAGACCTCAGCCCGGCACGCGTTGCCGGATGCGAATGTCCCTTCCTGTCGATTCCGGATGCTGTGAGGGACGGATCCGTCCCCGACAGGGGTGCGGGCCCGAACCGAGCAAGTGTCGCTGGTCTCCCGCGCGATTCAGAGTGAATAGATCCCGCCTGAACACACCAGCCTGCGGGCTCAATATTTGAGCGACCGTGACGCACAATGAGGCGCCGCGTGACGTCTTTTTCCGCCGCCTCGGTTTGACAAATCACTGATTCGGAAATGATATACCGATATATCGCTAAGCGCCGCCGGGGGCGGGACAGCCTCGCCCACCCGTTCGGGTCAGGCCGCCGGCCTTCGGGCGGCGAAGAGTAGATCTCGAGCACGACAAGATCAGAGCGAATAGGGTTTTCACGGGTTCGATTTTTCCGCGCATGTCGTGGCAGTGTACGGAGCTTTCATGTCGAACATTCTTCGAGCCTTGCTCACGATATCGGTTCTCGCCCTGCCATCTGTCGGACAGGCGCAGCCCGTCTCGGGCGGTCGCGCCAACCTGATCGTTCAGCCGGAACCACCCAGCCTGATGCTCGGTCTCGTGACCAACGCGCCGACGCAGCTCGTGGCCGGGCAGATCTACGAAGGATTGCTGCGCTACGACGACAAGCTCAAGCCGTTGCCGTCCCTCGCGAAGAGCTGGGATATCTCCCCTGACGGACTGCGTTACACGTTCCACCTCAATCAAGGCGTGACGTGGCACGATGGAAAGCCATTCAGCTCCGCGGATGTCCTGTTCTCGGTCAACGAATTCCTGATGAAGACGCAGCCGCGTCACAGGAACACGATGACCCGTGTGGCCGATGTCGGTGCGCCGGACGATCACACGGTGGTCTTCACCCTCAAGGAGCCCTTCGAGCCCTTCATCCGCAGCTTCGCCTTCTGGGTGATGCCGATGGTGCCCAAACATATCTACGCGGGTACCGACTACGCCTCCAACCCGGCGAACGACAGGCCGATCGGCACCGGGCCGTTCAAGTTCGAGAGCTGGCGGAAGGGGAGCGCGATCCACCTCGTGAAGAACGAGGCTTACTATCTCGCGGGCAAGCCGTATCTTCAGGACATCTACTATCACGTCATCCCGGACGGCGCCTCGCGCGCCGTTGCCTACGAGACCGGCAAGGTCGACGTGCTGCCGGGCGGGTCGGTCGAGAATTTCGACGTGCCGCGGCTGACGGCCCTGAAGAACACCTGCGTCTCGCAGAAGGGTCAGGAGTTCGACTCGCCCCTGTCGTTTCTCTGGCTCAACAACCGGAAGCCGCCGATGAACGACGTGCGGTTCCGCCAGGCGGTCATGTACGCCATGGACCGGCAGTTCGCCCTCGACGTCCTGTGGAACGGGATCGGCAAGGTCGCCACCGGTCCGATCGCCGGGACGACGCCGTTCTACAAGTCCGTCCAGCCGCAGTATCCGCACGATCCGAAGAAGGCGAAGGCGCTGCTCGCCGAGATGCACTACGACGGCAAGCCGCTGAAGCTGCTGCCGCTTCCCTACGGCGAGACGTGGCAGCGCTGGGCGGAGGCGGTGAAGCAGAATCTCGGCGAGGTCGGCATCCCCGTCGAGATCCAGGCCACCGACGTGGCGGGCTGGAACCAGCGCGTGTCCCAATGGGACTACGACATGGCCTTCACCTTCCTGTTCCAGAACGGCGACCCGGCCCTCGGCGTCGAGCGGAACTACATCACCTCGCAGATCTCCAAGGGCAATCCCTGGAACAACGTCGAGGGTTACTCGAACCCGACCGTGGACGCGCTGTTCGCCAAGGCGGCGCTGGCGACGCCGGCCGAGAAGCGCCAGGATCTCTACGACGAGGTCCAGAAGGCGGTTCAGGCCGACGTGCCCGTGGCGTGGCTGCTCGATCTGCGCTTCCCGGTCATCTACCGGTGCAACGTCCAGGACCTGATCACCACCGCCAACGGTCTCAACGACTCGCTGCGCGACGCGTGGATCAAGCGCTGACGGCGCCGGACCGGCCCGCACGACGCCTCATCCAGCGGCCCCGATCGCGGGGCCCCGTCCGACCCCGAGCCGCCGGCCGTTCCGGCGGGGCTCCCGCGCGCGGAGGACCACACCCGTCATGCCCCGCTTCATCGCCTCGCGCCTGGGCAAGATGGCGCTCATCCTGGTCGGGATCGTCATCCTCAACTTCGCGCTCATCCACGCGGCGCCGGGGGATCCGGCCTCGGTGATGGCGGGCGAGGCCGGCGATGCCGACGCCGCCTTCCTGCAGCAGTTGCGCGAGCGCTTCGGCCTCGATCGGCCGCTCCCGATCCAGCTCCTGACCTACCTCGCGAACGTCCTGCGGCTCGACTTCGGCTATTCCTACCGCCAGGGCATGCCGGTGATCGACCTGATCGCCGACCGGCTGCCCGCCACCCTGCTCCTGTCGGGCTCGGCCTTCCTGATCTCCCTCGTCCTCGGCGTGGCGGCCGGGGCGCTGGCGGCCTCGCGCCAGGGCAAGATCTCCGACTCCGTCATCTCGACCCTCGCCCTTCTCTTCTACGCCACGCCGCTGTTCTGGCTGGCGCTGATGGCGGTGCTGCTGTTCTCGGTGCAGCTCGGGTGGTTTCCCGGCTTCGGCTACGAGAGCGTCGGCTCCGGCTATAGCGGCCTCGAACGGGCGGCCGATATCCTTCATCACCTCGTCCTGCCGGCCCTGACGCTCGGCCTGTTCTTCATGGCGGTCTACGCCCGCATGACCCGGGCCTCCGTGCTGGAGGTGAGCCGCCTCGATTTCGTGCGGACCGCCCGCGCCAAGGGTTTGCGCCCCCGCGTCGTGCTGGTCCGCCACATCCTGCGCAACGCCATCCTCCCGGTCGTGACACTGGCGGGCCTCCAGGCGGGGCAACTCGTCGGCGGCGCCGTGCTGATCGAGACCGTCTTCGCGTGGCCGGGCATCGGCCGGCTGATGTTCGAGGCCCTCGAGCAGCGCGACTACAACCTCCTCCTCGGTATCTTCGTCGTCTCCGCCGCGATGGTGCTGGCCTTCAACCTCATCACCGACATCCTCTACCGGCTGGTGGATCCCCGTATCGGAGCTGCGGCATGACGGCGTTCTGGGCCCGATACGCCCGCAACCGCGGCGCGGTGGTGGGAATCGTCATCCTCGTCCTGGTGCTCGTCCTGGCGATCGCGGCGCCGGCGCTCTACCCGCGCTCCCCCTGGGCGATGGTGCAGCGCCCGTTCCTGCCGCCCTTCACCAACGGCGGCTACCCGCTGGGCACCGACACGATGGGCCGGGATATCGCCTCCGCGGTGGCCCACGGGGCCGGGGTGTCGCTGCTGGTCGGCTTCGTCTCGACCCTCGCGGCCCTGCTGATCGGCATCCCGATCGGGGCCGTCGCGGGCTACTTCGGTGGCCGGGTCGACGACCTGCTGATGCGCTTCACCGAGTTCTTCCAGAGCGTGCCGAACTTCGCCCTCGCGGTGGTGCTGGTGGCGATCTTCCGGCCGAGCCTCGTCTCGATCGTCACGGCCATCGCGATTGTGAGCTGGCCGCCGGTGGCCCGGCTCCTGCGCGGCGAGGTGATGGCGCTGCGCGGGCGGGAATTCGTGCAGGCCGCGGTGCTGTCGGGCCAGCGCAGCGGCCCGATCATCCTGCGGCAGATCCTGCCCAACACGCTCTCGCCGGTCATCGTCCTCGGCACCATGATGGTGGCGGCCGCCATCCTGCTGGAGAGCGCCCTGTCGTTCATGGGGCTCGGCGACCCCAACATCATGTCGTGGGGCTACGTCATCGGCGCCGGGCGCACGGTGATCCGGCAGGCGTGGTGGGTGAGCCTCTTTCCCGGCGTCGCGATCCTCCTGACGGTGCTCGCCCTGAACCTCGTCGGCGAGGGGCTGAACGACGCCCTCAACCCGCGCCTGTCGCGCAGGACGCGATGAGGGGCGCAGCCATGACCGTCGCCCCCCGAAACCACGCGCCCCAAAACCACGCCCCCGGCGAGCCGGTCCTCGTCGTCGAGAAGCTCGCCGTCGCCCTGCCGTCCGGCGCGGACCGCCCCTACGCCGTCGACCGGGTCAGCCTCACGCTGAGGGCCGGCGAGATCCTCTGCATCGTCGGCGAGAGCGGCTCGGGCAAGTCGATGTCGGCCAACGCCGCGATGGGCCTTCTGCCGGAGACGGTGCGGCTGGTCGGCGGCCGGATCCTCCTCGGCGGGACCGACCTGCTCACCCTCGACGAGGCGGAGCTCTACGCGGTGCGCGGGCGGCGCATCGCGATGATCTTCCAGGAGCCGATGACGGCCCTCAACCCGCTGATGCGGATCGAGGCGCAGATCGCCGAGGTCTTCGCCGCGCACGGCCTGCTGACGCCCCGGACGCGCCGGAGCCGGGCCCTCGAACTGCTGGCCGAGGTCGGCCTGCCCGACCCGGCGCGCGCCGCCGCCGCGTACCCGTTCCAGCTTTCGGGCGGCCAGCGGCAGCGCGTGATGATCGCTATGGCGCTGGCCCTCGAACCGCAGGTGCTGATCGCCGACGAGCCGACCACGGCCCTCGACGTCACCACGCAGGCGCAGATCCTGCGCCTGATCCGCGATCTCCAGGCCCGGCGCGGCATGGCGGTGATGTTCATCACCCACGATTTCGGCGTGGTCGCCGAGATCGCCGACCGGGTGGCGGTGATGCAGCACGGCCGGATCGTCGAGGAGGGCCGCGCCGCGGACGTCCTCGAGCGGCCGCAGCACCCCTATACCGCCAAGCTGATCGCCGCGATCCCCGACATGGAGGCCGGGGCCGGCCGGGCGGCGCGGGCGGCGCCTCGGGACTCGGTCCTCGACGTCGAGGGTCTGACCAAGAGCTACACGCTCGGCGGCGGCCTGTTCCGGGCGCCCCGGACGGTCGCGGCGGTGCGCGACGTCACGTTCACCCTCGGCCGCGGCGAGACCCTGGGCATCGTCGGCGAGAGCGGATCGGGCAAGTCCTCGGTGGGGCGGTGCCTCGTGCGGCTCCAGGACCCGGACGGGGGACGGGTGCGCCTCGGCGGCATCGACATGGCCGGCCTGTCGGGCGAGGCCCTGCGGCAGGCGCGGCGGCGGATCCAGATGGTCTTCCAGGATCCCTACGGTTCGCTGAACCCGCGGGTGCGCGTCGGGCGGGCCATCGCCGACGGCCCGATCGCCTACGGCGAGGATGTCGGGACCGCCCTGAAGGCCGCGTCCGCGCTCCTCGAGCGCGTCGGCCTCGATGCGTCGGCGGTGGACCGCTACCCCCACGAGTTCTCCGGGGGGCAGCGCCAGCGCATCGGCATCGCCCGGGCCCTGGCGCTCAAGCCGGAGATCATCGTGGCCGACGAGGCGGTCAGCGCCCTCGACGTCTCGATCCAGGCCCAGATCCTCGACCTCCTCGACGAATTGAAGCGGGAGCTGCACCTCTCGCTCCTGTTCATCACCCACGACCTGCGGGTGGCGGCCAAGATCTGCGACCGCGTGATGGTGATGGAGAAGGGCGCCGTCGTGGAGATCGGGCCGGGGCCCGAGATCTTCTCGAACCCGCGCGAGCCCTACACGCGCAGCCTCGTGGCGGCGATCCCCGGCCGCAGACCGCGCACGACGCCGCCGGAGGCGCCCGCTTCCGCGCCCTCTGCCTCCGTCTCCCTCGCCTCCGTTTCCCTTGCCCCCGTTCCCCTTCCGGCCGCGATCAGGACACCCGTCTGATGACCTTCATGCCCAACTCCGTCGAGGCGCGCGACATCGCCTACCAGCTCCATCCGCTGGTCGACCTGCGCAACTACGACAAGACCGGTGCGCTCGTGATCGAGCGGGGGGAGGGGATCTACGTCTACGACAATGCCGGCCGGCGCTACATCGAGGGGCTGGCGGGTCTCTGGTCGGTCGCCGTGGGCTTCGGCGAGCGGCGCCTGTCGGACGCCGCCAAGCGGCAGATGGACCAGCTCTCGTACTACCACATCTTCGCGCACAAGACGCACGGCCCCTCGGTCGACCTCGCCGAGAAGCTGATCAGCCTGGCGCCGGTCCCGATGTCGAAGGTGCACTTCACCTCCTCCGGGTCCGAGGCCAACGACCTCGTCGTCAAGCTGGCGTGGTACCGCTCGAACGCGCTGGGCAAGCCGGAGAAGAAGAAGATCATCGGCCGCCTGAAGGGCTATCACGGCGTCACCATCGCGGCTGGCTCGATCACCGGCCTTCCGCGCAACCACGAGAGCTTCGACCTGCCGCTCGACCGGATGCGGCACGTCTCCTGCCCCGACTACGCGGGGTCGGCCCTGCCGGGCGAGAGCGAGGCCGCGTTCTCCCGACGCATGGCGGACGAGCTCGAGAAGCTGATCCTGGCCGAGGGGCCGGACACCGTGGCGGCCTTCTTCGGCGAGCCGGTGATGGCCTCGGGCGGGGTCTACGTCCCGCCGGAGAACTACTGGGCGGAGATCCAGGCGGTGCTGCGCCGCTACGACGTGCTGCTGGTGGCCGATGAGGTGATCTGCGGCTTTGGGCGCACGGGGGCGATGTTCGGCTGCGAGACCTTCGGCATCGAGCCGGACGTGATGGTGCTCTCGAAGCAGATCTCCTCCTCGTACATGCCCCTCTCGGCGATCCTGATGAACGCGAACTTCTACGAGCCGATCGCCGACGAATCCGCCCGGCTCGGCGTGCTCGGCCACGGCTACACGGCCTCGGGCCATCCCGTCGCCACCGCGGTGGGCCTGGAGAACATCCGGATCATCGAGGAGCGCGACCTCGTGGGGAATTGCCGGCGCCTGAGCCCGCTCTTCCTCGAGCGGCTGGCGGGGCTCGCCGAGCATCCCCTGGTGAAGACGTGGCGCGGCGTCGGCCTGATCGGGGCCCTCGAGCTGAAGCCCGCGACGGCACCCGGCGCGAAGCCCGGCGCGGCCGGTGCCGCGATCCAGGCCGCCGCCCTCGAACAGGGGGTGATCGCCCGCGCCATCGGCGATTCCCTGTGCTTCTGCCCGCCGCTGATCATCACCGCGGAGCAGATCGGCGCGATGTTCGACGCCGTCGGCCGTGCCCTCGACACGATCGCCGCGTGAGCCCGATGGACCAGATCCGCACGACGGGCCGGACCGATCTCGGCGCGATGGACGCGGTGGAACTCGGGGCGCTGTTCGCGTCCGGCCGGGCCTCGCCGGTCGAGGCCGCGCAGGCGGCGCTGGCACGCATCGAGCGGTTCAACCCGCAGGTGAATGCCTTCGCGTATGTCGCGCCCGACCTCGCAATCGAGGCCGCGCGGGCCTCGGAGGCGCGCTGGGCGAAGGGCGAGGCCCTCGGCCCGATCGACGGGGTGCCGACGACGATCAAGGAACTGACCGCCGTCAAGGGCATCCCGTGGCGGCGGGGCTCGAAGCTCACCGGCGAGGCCCCGGCCACCGACGAGATCCTGGTGATGCGGCGCCTGCGCGCCGCCGGGGCAGTCATCCTCGGCACGACCACGTCGCCGGAATTCGGCTGGAAGGGCGTGACCCACGGCCCGGCCTTCGGCAACACCGTCAATCCCTGGGGCACCGATCGGGCCTCGGGGGGCTCCTCGGGCGGGGCCGGCGTCGCCGCCGCCCTGAACATGGGCGTGCTGCACGAGGGATCCGACGGGGCGGGCTCGATCCGCATCCCGTCGTCGTTCTGCGGCGTCTTCGGGATCAAGCCGACCTTCGGCTGGCTGGCCACCGACGCGCCGACGCCGCTGCGGGACATGGCCCATCGCGGCCCGCTCACCCGGATGGTGGCGGATTCCGCCCTGTTCCTGAACGCCGTCACGGGCCCGTCCCCGGACGGCCTGTACGGCGACTGCCCGAGCCCCGTCCCGGACTGGACGGGGGCCGCCCGCGGCGGCGTCGCGGGCCTGCGCATCGGCTACAGCCGGACCTTCGGCTACGCCCGCGTCGATCCCGAGGTCGCCGCCGCGGTGGACCGGGCCGCCGCCCGCCTCGCCGCGATGGGCGCCGTCGTCGAGGAGGCCGATCCCGGCTTCGCCTCGCCCCTGGAGGCGCTGCGGGTGATCTGGTTCTCCGCCATGGCGGTCCTCGTGGATCGCTTCGCCCCCACCGAGACGGATCGCGCGCGCATGGATCCCGGATTCGTCGCCGTCGCCGAGATCGGGCGCCGCACCAGCGCGGCGGACCTCCTGGCGGCGGAGCAGGTCCGGGCCGAGCTGAAGGTCACGATGGCGCGCTTCCACGCGCGCTACGACCTGCTCCTCTCCCCGACCATGCCGGTCACCGCGATCCCGGCGGGCATCGACTTCCCCGAGGGGAAGGGCATGACCGACTGGACCGACTGGAGCCCCTTCACCTACCCGTTCAACATGACCGGCCAGGCCGCACTCTCGGTGCCCTGCGGCTTCGATTCGGGCGGCCTGCCGATCGGGCTGCAGATGGTCGCCGCCCGGTTCCGGGACGACCTCGTCCTGCGGGCCGCCGCGGCCTACCAAGCCGCCTACCCGGAGGCGTTCCCGGACGCCCCTGTGGTCCGGCCCGCCTGAGGGCGCAGGGCGCGCCGGTCTCGAAGCACCTGTCTGGATCCCCGATGTCCCATCCCACGATCGACGCCCCCGAGAGCGGCATCGGCGCCGGCCTGTCGGTCGTGGCCGAGCCGGTCGATGCCCGCACCGCCGAGGGCATCGCCGCCGCGCATTACGGCATCGCCGGCGTGGCGTCGTGGCTCGCCGGGGAGAAGGATTCGAACTTTCGCCTCGATGCGGGGGCGGGGATCGCCTACTTCCTGAAGATCCTGAGCCCCGGCGAGGATCCCGCGGTGTCCCGCCTGCACAGCAACGCCCTGATCCACGTCGCGCGGGCCGCGCCGGACCTGCCGCTGCCGCGCATCGTGCCGACCCGCGCGGGCGAGCCCGACGCGCGCATCACCGTCGCGCCGGAGGATCTCCGCACCGTGCGGCTCACCACCTTCACCCCGGGGCGCTCGCAGGCCGCCGGCCCCCGGACCGACGGGCAGCGCCGGGCGGCCGGGGCGCTGCTGGCCCGCCTCCAGGGTGCGCTTGAGGGCTTCACGGACCCGGCGGCGGACCACGTCTCCTCCTGGGACCTGCGGCATGCCGGGCGGCTGCGCGCCGTGCTCGACGTCTTCCCCGAGGGCGGGCAGCGCGACCGCCTCGCCGGCATCCTCGACGCGTTCGCCGCGCGGATCGTACCCGCCCTGCCGGACCTGCCGCATCAGGTGGTCCACAACGACCTCGGCGGCGACAACATCCTCGTCGATCCCGACGATCCGGACCGGATCACCGGGGTGATCGATTTCGGCGACATGGTCCGCACGGCCCGGATGTTCGACGTGGCGATCGCGGCGGCCTACCAGCTCGGCCTCGATGCCCATCCCCTCGGGCCGGCCCTGGCCTTCCTGCGGGGCTACGCCTCGGTCGCGAGGTTGTCGGAGGCCGAGGTCGCGCTGCTGCCGACGGCGATCCGGACGCGGATGGCCCTGCGCCTCCTGATCCCGGAATGGCGCGCCCGCCGCTTCCCCGAGCGCCGGGACTACCTCACCCGCAACAGCGCCGGCGTCTGGGAGCAGTTCCGGCACCTCGACGACCTGGCGCCGGAGGCGATGGATGCGGCGATCGCCGAGGCCTGTCGTTCCTGAGGCCACGCCATGACCGCGTCTTCCACGTCCGCCCCGGCCGCTTCCGCCGAGGCCCTGATCGCCCGGCGCCGCGACCTCCTCGGCGCCTCGTACCGGCTCTTCTACGAGCGGCCGGTCCACATCGTGCGCGGCGAGGATGTCTGGCTGTACGACGCCGACGGGCGCCGCTACCTCGACGCCTACAACAACGTGCCCTGCGTCGGCCATTGCCACCCGCGGGTGGTGGAGGCGGTGACGCGCCAGATGGCCACCCTCAACACCCACACCCGCTACCTGCACGAGGCGGTGCTCGACTACTCCGAGCGGCTGCTGTCCACCTATCCGGCCGCCTTCGGCCACGTCATGTACACCTGCACGGGGTCCGAGGCGGTGGACCTCGCCCTGCGGATCGCGCGCTACCAGACCGGCGGCACCGGTCTGGTGATCACGCGGAACGCCTATCACGGGACCACCGAGGCCACGGCGGGGATCTCCCCGTCGCTCGGCCTGGCCGTCCCCCTCGGCCGCGATGTCTGGACGGTGCCGGCGCCGGACGCCTACCGGAATCCCGGCGTCGACGTCGGCGCGCGGCTGGCCGAGGACGTTCGGGCGGCCTTCGCCGACATGCGCCGCCACGGCGTGCGGCCCGCGGCGTTCATCGCCGACGGCATCTTCTCGACGGACGGGACCCTGGCCGAGCCCGCCGGCTTCCTCCGGCCGGCCCGGGAGGCGGTGCGGGAGGCCGGCGCGCTCTACATCGCCGACGAGGTGCAGCCGGGCTTCGGCCGGACCGGGGCAGGCATGTGGGGCTTCGCCCGCCACGGCATCGTTCCCGACATGGCCGTGATGGGCAAGCCGATGGGCAATGGCCTGCCCATCGCGGGGGTCGCGATGCAGCCCGAGGTGGCGGAACGGTTCGGCCGGGACGTGCGCTACTTCAACACTTTCGGCGCCAACACCGTCTCGATCGCGGCGGCCGGCGCGGTGCTCGACATCCTGGCGGATCAGGACCTGGTGGCGAAGGCCGCCGCCACCGGCGGCCTGATGCTGGAGGGGATGCGGGCGCTGATGGCGCGGATCCCGGCGATCGGCGACGTGCGGGGGGCGGGCCTGTTCCTCGGCCTCGACCTCGTCGCCTGCCGCGAGAGCCGCGCCCCCGATACGGCGCTGGCGAAGCGGGTCGTCAACGCTTTGCGCGAGGAGGGCGTCCTGATCAGCGCGTCCGGCCCCCACGACAACGTGCTGAAGATCCGCCCGCCGCTGACGTTCTCCGCCGAGCACGCCGCGCTCTTCCTTGAGGTCCTGGGAAAAACCCTGGACGGTGCGGCCTGACAAAAAGAACGAGAGACCTGGCAGGAGACGACCCATGCATCCGGCGGAAGCCCTGGATCCGAGTCCGACGGCGGGATCGGCCCTGCGCGCCGATCTGCCGAAGGCGGCGCGGGTCTACGCGACCCTGCGCGAGGCCATCATCGCCATGCAGCTGAAGCCGGGCACGCGCCTCGTGGAGAAGGATCTCTGCGACGAGCTCGGCGTGTCGCGCACGCCCCTGCGCGACGCGATCCTGAGGCTCGCGCAGCAGCGGCTGGTGACGGTGGTCCCGAGCGACGCCACCTTCGTCAACAAGATCATCCTGGACGAGGTGATCGAGGGCCAGCTCGTGCGCGAGAGCTTGGAGCTGCGGATGGTGGCCCTGGCGGCCGAGCGCTTCGAACCCGCCCGCCAATCCGCCTTCGAACTCGTCCTCTTCCGCGAGGCGGACGCGGCGCGGCGCGGCGACAACGCCGAGTCGTTCGCCCTCGACAACGATTTCCACCGGCTCCTGTGCGCCTGCGCGGGCTTTCCCCGCGTCTGGGACACGATCCACCTCGCCACCGGCCAGCTGGACCGGGTGCGGCGCAACGCCTTCCCGCTGCAGAACTATCACGTGGAGGTGCTCGACGAGCACCGGGCGATCTTCGAGGCGCTCTGCCGGCGGGACGCGGAGCATGCGGTCTCGCTCCTGCGCACACATCTGGGCGGGACGCTGAACTCGTTGCGGATCCTGCTCGCCCGGGAGCCCGATTTCGTCGCGTTCGACCCCGCCTCGCCGGCCTTCGCGCTGCTGAGGCGATCCGAGCAGGCCGGGGACGCTGCGCCGCCCGGAGGGGCCGAAGGATCGCCGAGGCGGCGCGCCCGGCGCAGCGTCGGGGACCGCCGAACTGCGCCGGGAGCCGTGTAGGGCGATGGTGATCCCCGTCGTTCTCAAGACCGTTCCGGAGCACGCCCGCGTCTGGCACCGCGTGTTCGCCCAGGAGGCGCCGGAGCTGAGCCTGGTCGACTGGGCGCACGGCACGCGGTTTCCCGGCGTGAGCGCCTTCGCCGGTTGGCAGCCGCCCGCGGACTTGGCCGAGCAGATGCCCGACCTGCGCCTCGTGTTCTCCGTCGGCGCCGGGATCGATCACCTGCCGCTCGATGCCCTGCCGGAGCCCGTGCACATCGTCCGCATGGTCGCCCCCGACGTGACGCGCTCCATGGTCGAGTATGTCACGCTCGGCGTGCTGGCTCTGCACCGGGACCTCGTTCCTTACGCGAGCGAGACCCGTCGGGGCATCTGGAAGCCGCGGGCGATCCGCACGGCCCGGACCACCCAGGTCGGAATCCTCGGCCTGGGCGTGCTCGGGAGCGCGGCGGCCGCGGCCCTGGCCGGGTTCGGCTTCCAAGTTCGCGGCTGGGCGAGAAGCCCCAAGACGCTGGACGGCGTCACGTGCTTCGCCGGCCGTTCGGCGCTCCCGGATTTCCTGTCCGGCTGCAACATCCTCGTGTGCCTGCTGCCCCTGACGCCGGAAACGCGCGGACTGCTCGACGGAGACCTGTTCCGGCATCTGCCGGCCGGGGCCGCGCTCCTGAATGCAGGGCGCGGTGCTCATGTCGTCGAGCGCGACCTGATCGCGGCGTTGGACACGGGCCAGCTCGGGGCTGCCATTCTCGACGTGCTGTCGGAGGAACCGCCGCCCGCGGATCATCCGCTCCTCGGCCACCCGCGGATCCTCGTGACTCCTCACAGCGCCAGCGCGAGCCAGCCGGACGATGCGGCGCGTCAGATGATTGCGGCGGTTCGAGCCCTTCGCGACGGGCAGCCGCTGCTCAACCGCGTTGACCGTCGCCGCGGTTTCTGAGCGCCGTCGACGATTTCCGGATCAAACCGGTCCGGCCGACGTCCGCTCCGTGCGGCGCGGAGAATCGGGCGGCGGGGTGCGGCGGCCCGAGTTCCTGTAACGTTGTCATCCTCTGGGGCACGTTCGGGAACAGGCACGTTCGGTGCTGTTTGCGGCTTATCCGGGGGCGCGTCTTCGACGAGGTCTCGCGCGCAACTTCTATCTCACCGCGCTGCATTGACGATCACAGGACCCGGAGAGTCTCCGGTTCAGTCCGGCTCACAGCCTACGCCAGCGAAGAACTTGGCGCGAAGTTCTAGCGGCGGCTTTCACCCCCCGCTCGCGCAGATCCCGACTGCAGGGCCGTCCCATCGGTCGTTCCTCACCCGGAGCGTCCGATGAATCAGCCCGTGACCTCTGTGTGGACCCAGCCGTAGCGACCCAGCGCAGACCGAAAACGCTCGTGCGCCTCGTTTAGCCGAAAAGCTCGCATCTGCGAGCACGCTTCAACGCGATCGTCGCTGTCGGATCTCTCTACCGGTCTGAGCTCATGACCTCATCCGTCTCGCCGATGAGTCCCCTCAATATTTCAATCAAATCCGCCGCTCGATATGGCTTTTGCAGCAGAGCGAAGCCGATCGTGTCCTGGTTTTCTTTCAGATAGCCTGACGACAGCAGGATCTGTATCTTTGGCCACCGCTGGCGAACCAAGTGTCCGAGGTCTATTCCGGTCATCGCCCCGGGCATGTTCACGTCGCTGAAGACGAGCGCGATATCCGGAACACTCTGCAGCATGTCGACGGCCTCGGCTCCGTCAGTCGCGCTCAAAACCTTGAAGGCAAGCGCCTCGAGCGTCGAGACAACAGTGGAGCGAACGTCGGCGTCGTCCTCGACGACGAGCACGGCCCTGCCAGCGCCGTCTAGCGGGTCCGGCACTCCCCTGGTCGCGTGCGGGTGCGCATGCTCCGGCGTGAAGTGACCTTTGACGATTTCAGGTAACGTGATGACGAACCGCGTGCCCTGGTCCGGATTGCTATTGACGGTGATGGTTCCGCCGCTCTGCTGCACGAAGCCGTAGACCATGCTCAGACCCAGGCCGGTGCCTTTGCCGGTCTCCTTCGTCGTGAAGAAGGGTTCGAACACGCGGGCCAGGACGCCCGGCGACATCCCCGTTCCCGTGTCGGTGACCGTGATCTCCACGCAGCGGACCGGCTCGATTCCGTCCTGTACACCGGGCTCGCCACGCCTGATGGAAATGCTCAACGTACCTCCGTTCGGCATCGCGTCCCGCGCATTGACAGCGAGATTGATGAGAGCGGCTTCGAACTGGGCATGATCGACGCAGACTTCCGGCAGGTTCTCCTCCAGCTTCGCCGAGATCGTGATTTGCTCGCCGAGCGTGCGCTCGAGCAGCTTGACCAGGCCAGGGATGAAGCTCGTGAAGTCCAGCGCTCTCGGCTGGAGCGGAGAGCGCCGGGAGAAGGCCAGCAGCCGGCTGGTGAGCTCTGCGCAGCGATGCGCTCCCTCGATGGCACTCTCGACGCGGCGGAGCGCCTTCTCGTTCCCCTGGAGCGAGCCCTTCATCAGGTCGAGATTGCCGATCACGATGCTCAACATGTTGTTGAAGTCGTGGGCGATCCCGCCGGTCAGACGGCCGACGGCCTCGAGCTTCGAGGCGTGCTGCAAGCTGAGCTCGAGCTCCTTGCGCTCGGTCACGTCGAACCACATGCCGAAGAGCTCGACCCCCGTGCCGCTCTCATCGCGGTTGACCGCGATCTGGTCGAGGATGTGCCGCTCCGTGCCGTCCGCGTTGCGCCAGCGATATTCCAGAGCCACGGCACCGACCTCGGAGACGGTGCGCAGATCCGCCAGCACGCGGTTCCGGTCTTCCGCTTCGAGGCGGGACTCCCAGAGGCTGGATCCGGCAAAAGCCTCGCGCGAGAAGCCGGTGATGCGCTCGATGCTGTCGTTGGTGAAGTGGAGCCGCCGGTCTTCCACGCCGAGCGGTGAGGTGTAGAGCGCGATGGGAAGGCCGCGCAGCACGGCGGCCTGATGCTCCGCCTGCCTGCGCAGCGCCTGCTCGGCCTCGAGCTTCTCGCCGCGCACGCGCAGGTTCTCCAGGAGCAGCTGCTTCTCAGCCGCCGCCTTGCGCTTGATCTCTTCGGTCTTGCGGTACAGGTCGACGAAGACGTCGACCTTCGACTTCAAGACGAGAGGTTGGATGGGCTTGAACACATAGTCCACCGCTCCGGCCGAGTAGCCGCGGAAGATGTGCATGTCGTCCTTGTTGTGCGCCGTGAGGAACAGGATCGGGACGCGCGACGTGCGCGAGCGGCTGCGGATGAGCGCGGCCACCTCGTAGCCATCCATGCGCGGCATCTGCACGTCGAGCAGGATCACGGCGAAATCCTCCCGGAGGGCCCGGCGCAGGGCTTCCTCCGGGGAGTTTGCCAGGACCATGTCGATTGCCGGATCAGCGAGGATCTCCGAAGCGGCGAGCAGATTGCGCTGATCGTCGTCGACGATCAGGATTTTCGCTCGGACTGCATCCGGAGTAGCGAGCCCGGCAAGCTGTTCGGCGGCGGCAGCGGCACCAGTCGGACGGAACTCCAGCCGGTCCGTCATTGTGTTTGCCGTTCAAGGCCCTGTGCGCCGCTCACCGGCGCGGCGCTGTCTACGACCTCACCACGCCTCGCCAATTGCACGCGCAGCACGGCGAGGAGTTGGTCCATGTCGATCGGCTTCGACACGTAATCGGACGCGCCCGCGTCGAGGCATTTCTCGCGGTCGCCTTTCATGGCCTTCGCGGTCACCGCGATGAGCGGCAGGCTTCGGAAGGCAGACTGAGCCCGAATCGCCCGCATCGTCTCGTAGCCGTCCATCCCGGGCATCATGATGTCGATCAACATCGCGTCGATGTTCGGGTTGGTCTGGAGCAGCGCGATGCCGTCCTGGCCGTTCTCCGCAAACAGGACTTCCAGCCCGTGCTGCTCGAGGGCGCTCGTCAGCGAGAAGATGTTGCGCAGGTCGTCGTCGACCAGGATGACGCGACATCCCTGGAGAGACTCCACGTCTTTCCGCTCGACGCGGATCTGCTCGTCGGGCGGAACGCTGGCGATGGCGCGATGCAGGAACAGGGCGGTCTCGTCGAGGAGCCGCTCGGACGAGCGCGTGTCCTTGAGGATGATCGTCGAGGCGGAATGCTTGAGCTGCTGCTCCTCGGGAGCCGTGAGTTCCCGGCCGGTATAGACGATGATCGGCAGTTCCTCGCCCTCCTGCGTGGCCCTGATCCGCTCGATCAGCTCGGAACCGCCGATATCGGGCAGGCCGAGATCGATGATCGCGCAGTCGAACCGGCCGCCGGTCAGGGCTTCCAGCGCGGCCGTGGCCGTACCGACCCCGAAGATCTTGACGTCCTCCTCGTCGAGCAACGCCGTGATGCTGGCGCGCTGGTTCTCGTCGTCCTCGACCAGCAGGAGGTTGCGCACCGGCCGCGTGATGAACTCCTTCGAGCGCTCCAGGGCCCGCATCAGTCCCTCGCGCTCGACGGGCTTCTCCAGGAAGCCGAAGGCGCCCGCGCGCAGCCCGCGCTTCTTCTCGTCGTTGACCGAGATGACGTGGATCGGGATGTGCCGGGTGCGCGCATCGTTCTTCAGGAGGTCGAGCAGGGCCCAGCCGTCCATGTCGGGCAGGCCGATATCGAGGGTGATGGCGTGCGGCTTGAAGCGGTGGGCGAGGCTCAGCGCGCCGGCGCCATCCTGCGCGATCAGACCCTTGAACCCGCGCTCGCGCGCCAGTTCCAGCAGCACCGAGGCGAACATCGCGTCGTCCTCCACGATGAGCACGATATGGTCGCCCGGATGGATGGCATGACGGTCATCCGCCGAGGCCGAGAGCGCCATCGCGGCGTTCGGCTGCCGGCCCATCAGCGCCGACGTTCCGTTCCCCTCGGATGTCTCCGCCCCGCGCGTCGTGACCGCCTGCACAGGCGGTTCGAAGGGCAGGAACAGGGTGAAGGTGCTGCCCGAACCGACGCGGCTCTCGACCACGATCTCGCCGCCCAGCAGACGGGCGATCTCGCGGCTGATCGCCAAGCCGAGGCCGGTGCCACCGTATTTGCGGCTCGTGGTCCCGTCGGCCTGCTGGAAGGCCTCGAAGATGATGCGCTGCTTGTCCTCGGCGATGCCGATGCCGGTATCGGTCACCGACAGGGCCAGCCACTGGCTCCCGGCGCGCAGCGGTGACCCCTCCGCGGAGCCGATCCTCAGGGAAACGCTGCCCTTCTCGGTGAACTTGAAGGCGTTGGAGAGGAGGTTCCGGAGAACCTGCTGCAGGCGCTTGGAGTCCGTGCGCACCGCGCGCGGCAGGCCCGGCTCGACGTCGATCACGAAGGCGAGGTGGCGCTCCTCGGCGAGCTGCCGGAAGGTCCTGTTGAGGTTCTCGACGAGGTCCTGCAGCGTCACGTCGCCGATCTCGAGCGACACGGTCCCGGACTCGATCTTGGAGAGGTCGAGGATGTCGTTGATGAGCGACAGGAGATCGGTCCCGGCCGCGTTGATGGTCTTGGCGAATTCCCGCTGCTTCTCGGTGAGGTTCCCGTCCCGGTTCTCGGAGAGAAGCTTCGAGAGGATCAGCAGGCTGTTGAGCGGCGTGCGCAGCTCGTGGCTCATATTGGCCAGGAACTGCGACTTGTAGCGCGAGGTCAGGCTCAGCTGCTCGGCCTTCTCCTCCAGGGCCGTCTTGGCGATGGAGACCTCGCGGTTCTTGCCTTCGACCTCGCGCTTCTGGATCTCGAGGAGGCGGGCCTTCTCCTCCAGCTCCTCGTTGGTCTGCTGCAGGCGCTCGCGCTGGCTCTTCAGAAGATCCTCGGATTGCTGCAGCGAGGCGGCCTGGAGTTCCAGGCGATCGTTCGTCTTCTTGAGTTCCTCCTGCCGGCTCTGCAACTCGCCGGTCAGGAGCTGCGACTGCTTGAGCAGCCCCTCCGTCCGCATGTTGGCGGCGATCGTGTTGAGCACGATGCCGATCGACTCGGTCAGCTGATCGAGGAAGGATTGATGCGTCTCGCTGAACCGGTTGAACGAGGCCAGCTCGATCACCGCCCGGACCTCCTGCTCGAACAGGACCGGCAGCACGATGATGTTGAGCGGCGGCGCCTCGCCGAGGGCCGAGCCGATGGTGATGTAGTCGCCGGGCACGTGGGTGAGGAGGATGCGCTTCTTCTCGAAGGCGCATTGGCCCACGAGGCCCTGGCGGAGGCGGTACCGGTTCGAGAGGTTCTTGCGCTCCGTGAAGGCGTAGCTCGCCATCAGATCGAGGACGGGCTCCCCGCCCTCGTCCTCCACCATGTAGAACACGCCGCGCTGGGCGTTCACGAGCGATGCGATCTCGGACAGGATCAGGTTCGACACGGTGGCGAGGTCGCGCTCGCCCTGCAGCATGCGGGTGAACTTGGCGAGGTTGGTCTTCAGCCAATCTTGCTCGGCGTTCTTGAGCGTCGTGTCCCGCAGGTTGCGGATCATCTCGTTGATGTTGTCCTTCAGCGAGGCCACCTCTCCGGAGGCCTCGACCGAGATCGAGCGCGCGAGATCGCCCTTCGTCACCGCGGTCGCGACTTCGGCGATGGCGCGGACCTGGGTCGTCAGGTTCGCGGCGAGCTGGTTCACGTTGTCGGTGAGATCGCGCCACAGGCCCGCGGCACCCGGCACCCGGGCCTGACCGCCGAGCTTGCCCTCGACACCCACCTCGCGGGCCACATTGGTGACCTGATCGGCGAAGGTGGCGAGCGTCTCGATCATCTCGTTGACCGTGTCGGCCAGGGCGGCGATCTCGCCCTTGGCATCCACCGAGAGTTTCCGCTTGAGGTCGCCCTGCGCCACGGCCGTGACGACGTCCGCGATGCCGCGCACCTGACCGGTGAGGTTGGCGGCCATCATGTTCACGTTGTCGGTCAGGTCTTTCCAGGTCCCGCCGACGCCGCGGACCTGGGCCTGACCACCCAGTTTGCCCTCCGAACCGACCTCGCGGGCGACGCGCGTCACCTCCGA